>CAIPBW010000073.1 GCA_903863395.1 uncultured beta proteobacterium | reverse complement strand
GCTGTGGTCGTTGAGTACGCCGTGGATGAAGACCACGGTGGGCTTGGCGGCGTCAAAGGCCTTGCCGCCGGTGTAGCAATAGGTGTTGGCGTTATGGATAGTCAATATCATGGTATTTCCAGTTGGGATGCCCTCTCTGCGGCCTTGAGGGCGCGCTTGAGATCGTCGATCAGGTCGTCGGCGTCTTCCAGGCCGATCGACAGGCGAATCGTTCCCTGGGTGATGCCCGCACCCGCCAGTGCTTCGTCGCTCATGCGAAAGTGGGTGGTGCTGGCCGGGTGGATCACCAGACTGCGGCAGTCGCCCACGTTGGCCAGGTGGCTGAACACCTTGAGTGTTTCGATGAACTTCTTGCCTTGCTCGCGGTTGCCTTTGAGGTCGAAACTGAACACCGAGCCCGCGCCCCGGGCCAGCAGCTTTTGCGCCAGTGCGTGGCTTGGGTGGCTCTCCAGCAGCGGGTGGCCCACGCGCGCCACAAACGGCTGTGCTGCCAGAAACTGCACTACCTTGTGCGTGTTTTCCATGTGGCGCGCCATGCGCAGGCCCAGAGTCTCTATGCCTTGCAGAATCAGCCAGGCCGAGTGCGGGCTCAGGCACGCGCCAAAGTCGCGCAGGCCCTCGCGCCGTGCGCGCAGCAGGAACGCCCCGACGGTGCTTTCCTCACTGAAGTTCATGTGGTGAAAGCCGTCGTAGGGCGCGGCCAGTTCGGAGAACTTGCCCGATGTTTCATAAGCGCGCGCCCAGTCAAAACTTCCGCCATCGACAACGATGCCGCCAATCACCGTGCCGTGGCCCGAGAGAAACTTGGTGGCCGAGTGGTACACCAAATCCGAGCCCAGTTCCAGTGGCTTCATCAGCCAGGGCGAGGTCAGGGTGGAGTCCACCAGCAGCGGCACGCCCGCGTCGTGTGCAATCTGACTGACCGTGGGAATGTCGAGCACGTCCAACCCCGGGTTGCCCACCGTTTCGCCAAAAAAGAGTTTGGTGTTGGGGCGAACGGCGGCGCGCCAGCCGTCGATATCGCCGGGCTGCACAAAGGTGGTCTCAATGCCAAAGCGGCGTAGGGTGTAGTGCAGCAGGTTTTGCGAGCCGCCGTAGAGCGCCGTGCTGGCCACGATGTGCGAGCCCGCGCCCATGAGCGTGGCCACGCTCAGGTGCAAGGCGGCCTGGCCGCTGGCGGTGGAGATGGCCCCAATGCCGCCTTCAAGCGCTGCCATGCGCTGCTCGAGCACCGCGTTGGTGGGGTTGCTGATGCGGCTGTACACGTGGCCGGCGCGCTCCAGGTTGAACAGCGACTGCGCGTGCTCGCTGGACTCGAACACGAACGAGGTGGTCAGGTGGATCGGCACGGCGCGCGCGCCGGTGGCGGGGTCGGGGGCGGCCCCGGCGTGCAGCGCCAGGGTGTCAAAGCCGGGATCGGCGTAACCGGGCATAGGTTCCTCCAGAATCAGACGGTGGCAATGCCCCCATTGTCGGCCAAGTTGCCACCGTCCCATTGCACGCTGTGGCGTGGGCGGCCCGCTCGGAGATAATGCCACGCTATGAGCGGCAATACTTTCGGAACCCTTTTTGCAGTCACCAACTTTGGTGAGTCCCACGGCCCGGCCATTGGCTGTGTGATTGACGGCTGCCCGCCGGGTATGGACTTGTGCGAGGCCGACATCCAGGGCGACCTCGACCGCCGCCGCCCCGGCACCAGCCGCCACGTGACCCAGCGCAACGAGCCCGACGCGGTGCAGATTCTCAGCGGCGTATACCAGGGCAAGACCACCGGCACACCGATTGCACTGCTGATCCAAAACACCGACCAGCGCAGCAAAGACTACGGCAACCTGCTGGAGACCTTCCGCCCCGGCCATGCTGACTACAGCTATTTCCAGAAATACGGCCTGCGCGATCCGCGCGGCGGTGGGCGCTCGAGTGCGCGGCTGACAGCGCCCATGGTGGCCGCCGGTGCGGTGGCCAAGAAGTGGTTGCGTGAACACTACGGCACCACATTTCGTGGTTGCATGACGCAGATTGGCGAACTGCCCATTGCCTTTGAATCCTGGGAGCACGTGCCCCACAACCCGTTCTTTGCGCCGGTGGCTGATGTGCAGGCGCTGGAAGACTACATGGACGCCCTGCGCAAGGCGGGCGACTCGTGCGGCGCGAGCATCCGCGTCTGCGCCACGCACGTGCCGGTGGGCTTGGGCGAGCCGCTGTTTGACAAGCTCGACGCCGATATTGCCTACGCCATGATGGGCATCAACGCCGTCAAGGGGGTGGAGATTGGTGCCGGCTTTGCCAGCGTGGCGCAGCGCGGCACCACGCACGGAGACGCGCTCAGTCCGCAAGGCTTTCGCAGTAACAACGCTGGCGGCGTGCTCGGCGGCATCAGCACCGGGCAGGACCTGGAAGTGCGCATCGCCGTCAAGCCCACCAGTTCGATCCTGACGCCGCGCGAATCCATCGACGTAACCGGCGCATCCACCCAAGTCGTGACCAAGGGCCGCCACGACCCCTGCGTGGGCATCCGCGCCACCCCCATTGCCGAGGCCATGCTGGCCTTGGTGGTGATGGAGCACGCCCTGCGCCAGCGCGCCCAATGCGGCGACGTGCACCCCCCCCTGGCACCGATTGCCGGGCAAGCCTGAGCGCGGCGGGTTTGCGCCGCATGTCGTTCTTGACGCGATTGCGAAATATCAATCCGCAGGCACGCTAGACTCATAAGGTGGGACCTGAGGAAAGCAGGGGTATGTCAGGGGTTGGCGTCACTTGTCCGTTGACACCACTGCGGTTCCCGTGATCCAAACAGAGGGCAGAAAATGCGCTACGTACTCATTGTTTTTTGGATGCTGCTTTGGGCGGCAACGTCGTCCATGGCGGAGCTGAGCATCGGCGTCGGGCTTCCGGGCTTGAGCATCGGGATCAACCTGCCATTCTTTCCGGAACTCGTGCCGGTGCCGGGCTACCCGGTCTATTACGCCCCGCAACTGAATTCGAACTATTTCTTTTACGATGGCATGTACTGGGTGTATCAGGACGACAACTGGTACGCGAGCGCTTGGTACAACGGGCCTTGGACACTGGTGGCACCAGAGTTTGTGCCGCTGTTCGTTCTGCGAATTCCGGTGCGCTATTACGGGGTTCCACCTGTGTACTTTGGTGGCTGGCGCTCGGACGCGCCGCCACGCTGGGGTGAACATTGGGGCAAGGCATGGGAACAGCAGCACAGTGGATGGGACAAGTGGAACCACAGCAATGTGCCGACGCCTGCCCCGCTGCCGCACTACCAGCGCCAGTATTCTGGCGAGCGCTATCCCCAAGCGGAGCAGCACCAGCAGCTTCACAACCAAAACTACCGATACCAGCCACGTGAGGCCATCGTGCAACAGCACTACCGCGAGCAGGCAGTTCCAAGAGCGAGCGCACCTCCTCAAGCGGGACAGCAAGGTGGGCCAGCCACGCCACCACGCGCACAGTTGCCGCAACGGGGAGGCGAAGACGTTCAAAGGGCAGCACCACCCCAAGCCGCGCCTCACCAGAGAGACACGGCAACGCACGATCAACGTCCCCCAGCTGTGGCAGCCCAGGAAGCCGTGCCTCAAGGCAGGGGATCGGCGCCGGAGCCCAAGCGCGGACAAGGACAGGAAAAAGGCCGCGATAAGGAAGAGGGGCGAGGTCAGGATCGCAATAGGTCGCAATAGGGAACGCGTGCCGATTCGCTTGCAGTCTAGAATCAGCAGGCTGCACCCCCGCGAGGGTGCAAGCCTCTTTGTCTGACCGGTAAAAGGAACCCTGCGTATGTCATTTCACGCTTTTCGAACGATTCAACCGCTGTGTCTGTTCGCAGTGCTATTGGCCAGCCAGTCCAGCGTGTTTGCGCAGGAGCCTTCTCAGTCGCTGTATGAGCGGCGGATGGGGTTGATCAAAGGCACATCCCCCGGCATCGTCATCTACGACCCCGAAAAATCTCAACCGCCAGCAACACCAGCAACACCCGCAACAACTGGAACACCTGCCACACCAGCACCAAGCAGCGCCAAATCCGAGACCGATTCCAAGTCAGCAGATCCGGCGGTATCCCAAGCGCCCGCCAAACCAGGAGCGCTGAGCATGCGCCAACTACCAAGCGGCCGGTCATTGAGAGATGCAAGTCACCTAGGCGCCGTCGACGGTGGCATACCAGTTCCAACCGGGCGATAAGCGTCCACGTCCCAAGCGGAACCCACGGCCAAGCCTTGGGCGCATGCCCATCCTCAAGCGAGGCGAGGACGGCGAACCAGTGTCAAGTGTGGACGGAAGTTTTTTTAGCGCCTGACGCATTCGTGCCTGTAACGGTCAAGCGGTTCAGTCGATTCGCTTTGGGCTGGGTGCGGTCATCCGCACGGAACTTTGGTAAGTCAAGTCCGCAGCGTAAGCCGTCCTCCGAAAAATCAACCCGGAGATGATTGCTGCTCCATTGCGGTCACGGAAGATCTCTGTGAGACTTCTCCTAAGCCGTCATAGAAATTGATACGGAATTTCCGATCACTTTTGCTCAATTGTCGATTGCCGAATTCGGCTTCCGACCAGGTCCGGTCACAGGCGTCTTTTCTCCATAGCTGACCGTGAACTCGCGTGATTTCCAGATAGCTGAATTTCGACGGCGTTGCCGATCTTTCGTCGCTGGATTTCAGGTGTGCAGCGTGACCG
>CAIPBW010000072.1 GCA_903863395.1 uncultured beta proteobacterium | reverse complement strand
TCGGTTCCGGTGGTCCACTCCACCGCTTCTTCGGTCAGCACGTGGTCAAAGTCGATGCCCAGTGCCAGCGCCACGGTGTCCGGAAACGCGTCGGCCATGTGTCCTTCGTCTAGCCTGTCGATGTGGGCTCGCACGCGCCAGACGGCCAGGTGCACGATGCCGGCCAGCGGCTCGTACACGCCCTCGTCAAACGGCACCAACTGGTGCGCGATGGCGTCAACAATGGCCTCGGGAAAATCCCACTTTTTGGCAAAACCGCCGCCCACTTCGGCGTAGCTGTAGCCCAGCAAGTTGCGCTCGGCGCGTGCACGGCGCGACGACAGCGGCTGCGCCTGGTCGTTGAGAAAGTGCATCTGCTCGGGCATGCCCAGGTGCATCACCAGTTCGCCGGTGGCGTGGATCAGCCCAGCGGTAAAGGCCGTGGCCGGGTTGGAGCGCACCTCGCGCGCCAGACGCCGTGCGAGTTTGGCCACGTCCAGGCTGTAGCGCCAGTACTGGGGCATGTCCATGCCCGGTACGCGCTTGAACACACCCGCCACACCTGCCGCCATGGCCAGCGTGCGCACCTGGTCCAGGCCGAGAACGGCCAGCGCTTCAGATACGGTGCCGATCCTGGTGGACAACTGGAACTGCGCCGAATTGGCCAGCCGCAGCAGGCGCGCGGTCAGGCCGGGGTCGGTGTTGACATCGTGGCTGATGCGGCGCAGGTCGGGGTCTTCGCGGCTGAGTTCGGCCAGCACCACCGCGATCACACGCGGAATGCTGGGCAACGCCAACTGAGAGTCGAGCAAATCATCCAGATGCATGGGATGGCACTATAGCTTTTGCGCCAGCGCCTTTTCGATGGCACCCACGATCTTGGCGTTGTCGGGCGCGGTGAGGCTCCAATAACTGTCCACCACCTTGCCATTGCGGTCAATCAGGTACTTGTGAAAATTCCACTTCGGCGCCGACCCGGTGGCCTGCAGCAGCGCGCCATACAAGGCGTTCTTCTTCGCCCCCACGACCTCGCTCTTGGCAAACATCGGGAACTTCACGCCATAGGTGTTGAAGCAAAAGTCGGCAATCTCCTTGGACGAGCCCGGCTCCTGCTTGCCAAAGTCATTGGACGGAAAACCCAGCACCACCAAGCCCTGCGCCTGGTACTTGGCATACAGCGCCTCCAGCGCCTCGTACTGCCCGGTAAAGCCGCAGTAACTCGCGGTATTGACCACCAGCACCACCTTGCCCGCGTACTGGCACAGGTTCTGCGGCGCATCGTCCTGCAGCCGTGGAAAAGTATGCTGCAGCAACGCCGGACACGCAGCCGCCGAAGCTGCTGGTGGGGAGGCTGGCGTTTGGGCCAGCGCCTGCGGGCTCAGCAGCAGGGCGGGCATTGCAAGTGCAGCGAAAGCGAGGTGGGTGATCAGTGGTTTCATGCGGCGATTATGTGCGCGGTGCAATACCGGTTGGCCGCAAGGGATGTTGGCGCGCAAACGCCGCTGACCCGTCGGACTACTGGAAGAAGATGCGCAGGCGCGACCCAGACCTGAGTCTGGACACCCAAGGAGGGGGTCAAATTGACCCCCTCCTTGCGCTGGCGTTTGCAACGGCAGGTGGGCGGCAAAAGCTCCAGTGCTGGAACACCCAGGGCGTCTTCCGCCTGATCCAGTCCATCCCCAGTCCCAGGGCCGAACCGTTCAAGCGCTGGTTGGCCAAAGTCGGCAAAGAGCGACTGGACGAAATCGAGAATCCCGAACTGACCATGGGCCGGATGCAGGAACTCTACGAAAAGAAAGGCTACCCCAAAGAGTGGATCGACAAGCGCCTGCGCGGCATTGCCGTGCGCCAGGACCTGACCGATGAGTGGAAGCAGCGCGGAGTGGCCAGCAGCCATGAGTTCGCCAACCTGACCAACGAGATCATGCACGGCACGTTTGCGCTCAAAGTGGACGAGCACAAGCAGGTAAAGGCACTGGCACGTGAAAAACCTGCGCGACCACATGACCAACATTGAACTGATTCTGACCATGCTGGCCGAGGCCACCACCACCAAGCAGCTCCAGCAAGGTCTGGCACAGCTCGGCGAAGAGGGTGCGATTCAGGTGTTCAGCGTCGAAATTCACCGACGCAAAGCGTCCGGTGGAATGACCAGTTAACGGACATGTTCATGTGGCCACCGCCGTGGATTACGTGAATTGTGAATGACGGCCAACACGTGAACCATATC
>CAIPBW010000071.1 GCA_903863395.1 uncultured beta proteobacterium | reverse complement strand
GATTCCTGAAAACTTTCCTGGGTAACATGATGGCCCCCACGGTCACACACTTCGTGTGTTCCCTGCCCCCCGAGGGGGCCGCATTTTCCCTTGGGGCGGCCCGGCGGGAAAACCACCCCCAGGCTTGCCCACTTCGTGTGGCCGCTTTCCCCCTTGCAGGGGGCAACACCAGCGGTCCGGCTGAGCCGGTCCCGCGGTGTTCCACGCGTGGACTCCCCCGCAGGGGCGGGCGTTGTTTTCAGTTGCCCATTGAAGCTTCAAGAAGTCGAGGCTACTCACTGCGTCATTGCGAGTTTCCTGTTTCGGGTGGTCGAAACTGCGAATGGACCATGAACTACGGGTTCGTCACTGCGGGCGCAGCGCGGCAGTCCATGCATTCTGAAAGGCATGGATTGCTTCACTTCGTTCGCAATGACAACCTCTCGTCATCGCGAGACAACGGCAGCCTCTCGTCATCGCGAGGCCGTCAGGCCGCGGCGATCCATGCAGCCCGAAGTCATGGATTGCTTCACTTCGTTCGCAATGACGGGAAAGTTGCTTGCGATGACGGGCTCATGTCAAGTTTTAGGGTGCCTGTACGCGGCCCTGTCGGTTTGTAAAGGAGGTGCTCTTATGGAGCGCGATCAAGCTACCAAATTTATCAACGACCTGCTCAAATTGATGGTCAGTCGCAATGGCAGCGACTTGTTCATTACGGGGGACTTTCCGCCGGCGATCAAGGTCGATGGGAAGATCACCAAGGTCTCGCCGCAGCCGCTCAATGCGATGCACACGCTGGCGCTGGCGCGTTCGATCATGAACGACAAGCAGGTGGCCGAGTTTGAGCGCACCAAGGAAGGCAATTTTGCGATTGCGCCGCCGGGCATCGGGCGTTTTCGGGTCAACGCCTTTATCCAGCAAGGCAAGGTGGGCATGGTGCTGCGCGTGATTCCGCAGGTGCTGCCTACGATTGACGGACTGGGCGTGCCCCAGGTGCTCAAGGAAATCGTGCTGGCCAAGCGCGGGCTGTGCATCATGGTGGGTGCCACCGGCTCGGGCAAATCGACCACACTGGCGGCGATGGTCGACTGGCGCAACGAAAACTCCTGGGGCCACATCATCACCATCGAAGACCCGGTGGAGTTTGTCCACATGCACAAGAACTGCGTGGTCACGCAGCGCGAAGTCGGGCTCGACACCGATAGCTGGGAGTCGGCGCTGAAGAACACCTTGCGCCAGGCACCCGACGTGATTTTGATGGGCGAAATCCGCGACCGCGAAACCATGGAACACGCGGTGGCGTTTTCGGAAACCGGCCACCTGTGTCTGGCCACGCTGCACGCCAACAGCGCCAACCAGGCGCTTGACCGCATCATCAACTTCTTCCCCGAAGAGCGGCGCAGCCAGTTGCTGATGGACCTCTCGCTCAACCTGCGCGCCATGGTCTCGCAACGCCTCATGCCCAAGCAGGACGGCAAGGGCCGCGTGGCGGCGGTGGAAGTGATGATCAACTCGCCGCTGATCTCGGACCTGATCTTCAAGGGTGATGTCTCCGAGATCAAGGAGATCATGAAGAAAAGCCGCAACGCCGGCATGCAGACGTTTGACCAGGCCCTGTTCGACCTGTACGAAGCCAACGCCATCACCTACGAAGACGCGCTGCGCAATGCCGACTCGCTCAACGACCTGCGCCTGCAGATCAAACTCAACAGCCATCGCGCCAAATCGGCCGATCTTTCGGCAGGCACCGAAAGTTTTGCTATTGTGTAGGTATGACCAGCACCTCCATCAAACCCAAAACCTACGAAACCTGCCCATCCCAACGCGTTGCCTTTATCGGGCTGGGCGTCATGGGCTACCCCATGGCGGGCCACTTGGCCAGCGCCGGCCACTCGGTCACGGTGTACAACCGCACGGCAGCCAAGGCACAGGCGTGGTGCGCCGATTTTTCTGACGCTGCCGTTGCAGGTGCCACCCTGAACCACGCCGCCACGCCACGGCTGGCGGCGCACCAGGCTGACGTGGTGTTTTGCTGTGTGGGCAACGACGACGACCTCAAAAGCGTCACGCTCGGCCCTGACGGTGCCTTTGCCGGCATGCACGCGGGTGCCATCTTTGTGGACCACACCACGGCTTCGGCTCACATTGCGCGCGAACTTGGCGCAACCGCGCAGCACATGGGCCTGCACTTCATCGACGCGCCGGTTTCGGGCGGTCAGGCCGGGGCGCAAAACGGCCTGCTCACGGTGATGTGCGGGGGTGAAATCGAGGCGTTTGCACGTGCCCAACCGGTGGCTATGGCTTTTTCGCGCGCCGTCACGCTGGTGGGCCAACACGGTGCAGGCCAACTGGCCAAGATGGTCAACCAAATTTGCATTGCCGGGCTGGTGCAGGGCCTGAGCGAAGCCATCGCCTTTGGCGAGCGCGCCGGACTCGACATGAACCAGGTGCTCGACGTGATCGGCAAGGGCGCGGCCCAAAGCTGGCAACTCGACAACCGGGGCAAGACCATGGTGGCCCAAAAATTTGATTTCGGTTTTGCCGTGGACTGGATGCGCAAAGACCTGGGCCTGGTGCTCGACGAAGCCAAGAAAAACGGTGCCCGCTTGCCCGTAACCGCCCTGGTAGACCAGTTTTACGCCGACATCCAAAACATGGGCGGCCAGCGCTGGGACACCTCCAGCCTGATCAAGAGGTTAGTCTGACAACCTTGGGGACAGACCGCAGCGCAGCGGAGCTCTGTCCCCAACTGGCTAGACAGCGGGACAAACCGCAGCGTCACTGCGAGGAGCAAAGCGACGCGGCAGTCCATGTTTTTGGCCATCATTGCGAGCGAAGCGCGGCAATCCATGCAGTCACGAAGTCATGGATCGCCACGGCCTTCGGCCTCGCGATGACGCAGGGGGGAGTGGCCTCGCGATGACAAGAGGGCATGGCCTCGCGATGACGAAGTGGTTGCCGTGCGATGACGCGGTGGGGCGGCCTACTTGCTCTTGCCTTGCGACGCAAGAATGCGCGAGAGTTCTTCTTCGCTGATGATGTCCAGAATCCGCACCACGCGTTGCACGCCTGAGGTGGCGGTGATTACTTCGGTGGCGCGTGTGGCTTCGCGCTGCGTCACCCGGCCCATCATGTAAACCGTGCCGCGCTCGGTGGTGATCTTGAACGAGCTGGCGTACAGGTCCGATGCATCCACCAACGCCGCCTTCACGCGCCCGGTTACCAGGGCGTCATTGGCGCGTTGGGTGATGGTGGAGTTGCCCAGAATCTCCAGTTCGTTGACCACGTTGCGCACGTTATCAACCTCGGACACGATCTTCTCCACCAGTTGCTTGTCCTGGGCGCTGGGCACTTCGCCGGTGACCAGCACCTGCCGGTTGTAGCTGTTCACGTTCACATGGGCACGCTCAACCAGACTGTCGCGAATGCGGCTGGAGGCCTTGAGCGCAATCGCCTCGTCCTCCACCACCGCGCCTGCGGTGCGCCGGTCCACGGCGACCAGGCTGCCCACCACGGCTCCGCCCACGATCATGGGTGCGCAACCCAACAAGGGCATGAGCGTGCTGCCCGCCAAAACCAATACCAGACTGGTGCGACGCAATGAAATTGTCATGTTCAAGTTTCCTGTTCGCCCAACAGTTGGGCATCAACCGCATCACAGATGCAATGCAAGGCCAAAATATGCACTTCCTGCACACGCGCTGTGCGCTCGTGCGGAACGCAGATATGCACATCGGTGTCGCGCAGGGCGTGCGTCATCTTGCCGCCGCCCCTGCCCGTGAGGCCGACTACCACCATTTCGCGCTCGTGCGCGGCTTCGATGGCCGCCAGCACATTGGCCGAGTTGCCGCTGGTCGAAATTGCCAGCAACACATCGCCGGGCGAACCCAAGGCACGCACCTGGCGCGAGAAGATCACATTGAAGTCGTAGTCGTTGGCGATGGCCGTGATGATCGAGCTGTCGGTGGTCAGCGCGATCGCGCCCAGCTCGGGGCGCTCGCGCTCAAAGCGCCCGACAAATTCGGCCGCGAAGTGCTGCGCATCGGCAGCCGAGCCGCCATTGCCACAGGCCAGCACCTTGCCGCCACTGGTGACGCAGGCCATCATGGCCTGCACCGCAGCAGCAATGGGTTTGCTCAGGACTTGCGCCGCCTGGTACTTGAGGTCGGCGCTGTCAATGAAGTGTTGTTCAATTCGTTGTTCCAGCATGGGCGCGATGATACCGTGTCAGGATTAACCCAACATTAAGCCGGCATAGGCCCCCGATGCTGGAGACTTGTGCCCTATCAGAAATGGTATTCGACGCGCACCATCGGCGTCTTGGCAAACGCGCCCGGGCCCGCAATACCGTCGCTGTTGTTGCCAAACTTGTTCTTCCAGTATTGGTATTCCAGGCCGACCTTCAGGCTCTTGGGTGCCACACCCAGCGCCGGGCTCAAGTCGTACATCACCTGCATGTCGATGTTGGTTTCGGCTGCGGTGTCGCCACCGGACTCATTTTTACCCTTGGCATCAATGAAATTGGCAAAACCCTCAAACGACAGCGGCAGTGCACCAATCGAGAACGGAATGCCCCAGGCTGCGCCAATCATGGCATGGGTGTCGTAGTTGTAGCGCGGGGTCGAGACCTTGCTGAACGTGCTGTAAGGGGCATTGCTTTCCCACAGCAGCAGCACGCTCAGGTTCAGAAAGCCGGGCACATCCATCATGAACGTGGGGCCAGCCACCAGCATGCGCTTCTTGGAGTTGTAGCCGGCGTCGTTCTTGGTGTTGTAGTCAAAGCCACCCGTGATACCAACGCCGCGCACCGGGCCAAAGGCGTAAGACGTTCCGGTGAGCTTTTCGAGTTCCACCGTGTTGCGGTAGACCACATAGACTTCCTGCGCGCCGTTGCTCGAACCCGCACCGGCCGGATCGACGCTATCGGACGACAGCAGATCGATATTGAAGAAATTGGTGCCGTACTTATAACCGCTGATGTGGTTGAAGTTGATGATGTCCTTGGCCACCGCCTTGGGGTTGAACGGTTCAGCATATTCGGTACCGTAGCGGTAGCCAATCGAGGTATCGCTAAACGTGGCGGCTTGCGCTGGTAGCGCGCAAGCGAGGACGCTGGCACAAACGGCTGCGCGGGCAATATTTTGGTGCATCATGATCATTCCTGGGTCAAGTTGATGGGGTTGGAAATATCCGAAGCGTGCATACGCAAGTAGCGCGCCACCTTCCCCGCACCAACTCCAGGCATTGTTCTTGCGTACACCGGGTGCATTCCTTTTCAAACCCCGTCACCCGGAGCACCCATGAACACACGCAGCTTTTTGAAAGCGACCACACTCGCCCTGGCCCTCTTTGGCACCGGACTGGCGAGCGCCCAGAGTACGGCCATCAAGTTCCAACTCGATTGGCGCTTTGAGGGCCCGGCCGCCCTGTTTCTGACGCCTGCTGCCAAGGGCTACTTCAAGGACGCCAAGCTCGACGTATCCATCGACGCGGGCAACGGCTCGGGCGGCACCGTCACGCGCGTGGCCTCGGGCGCCTACGACATGGGGCTGGCCGATCTGGCTGCGCT
>CAIPBW010000070.1 GCA_903863395.1 uncultured beta proteobacterium | reverse complement strand
CATGGCCGGCGACGAAAAGCACGGCGTAACGCGCGCCGATGGCCAGCACTGGCAGCTTGAGAACCTGTCGATTCACGACGGTTCGATCTTCCCCACCAGCATAGGTGCCAATCCGCAACTGTCGATCTACGGCACCGTCAACCGCCTGGCGCAAGGCCTGGCCAAACGCCTCAGCGGCAAGGCTGTCACTCTGGTCTGAGCACCACCCCCCCTGCGCCGCCGGTCCAACCCTGGCGGCGCAGGTTTTTTCAAACCCGGCTAGTATGGCCGGTGTGTTCCATTCTTCCTTGCAAGAGACTCCATGAAACTCTACTACTCCCCCGGCGCCTGCTCCCTGTCCCCGCACATCGTCCTGCACGAGGCGGGCCTGCGTTTTGAGGCCATCCCCGCGCCCACCAAGACCCACCAGTTGCCCGACGGCACCGACTTCTACACCATCAACCCGCTCGGTTATGTGCCCTTCCTCACGCTCGACGACGGCCGCACCCTGCACGAAGGCCCGGCCATCGTGCAGTTCATCGCCGACCAGGTGCCCGACCTGCATCTGGCGCCGCCCAACGGCAGCTACGAGCGCTACAAGCTGCAGGAGTGGCTCAACCTGATTGGCACCGAGTTGCACAAGGGCTTTTCTCCCATGTTCACGCCCAACATGCCCGAAGAAGCCAAGGCCCTGGCCAAGGCCCGTCTGACCAGCCGCCTGAAGTGGGTTGACGGTGAGCTCGCTGGCAAGCAGTACCTGATGGGTGACCACTTCACCGTGGCCGATGCCTACCTGTTTGTGGTGTCCGGCTGGGCCAAGCACGTGGGGCTGGACCTGAGTGCGTTTGCCAACCTGCTGGCCTACCGCGAACGCGTGGGTGCACGCCCGGCCGTGGTTGCGGCCATGAAGGCCGAAGGGCTGCTGGCGTAACCTAGCATTCTGCCACCCCTGCACACGATGGGGTGGCTTTAGAATCAGTTTAGCTTCACCCTAGGCAGCAAACTGATGACTACCCTTTTTGATCCCCTGCAAGTTGGCCGCATCGCTCTGGCCAACCGTATCGTCATGGCACCCCTGACGCGCAACCGCGCACCCGGCGCGATTCCCAATGCGCTGATGGCCACCTATTACAGCCAGCGCGCCAGCGCCGGACTGATCATCAGCGAGGCCACCGCCATCAGCCCGCAAGCCCAGGGCTATGCCGATGTGCCGGGGCTCTACAGCACCGAACAACTCGACGGTTGGAAGCAAGTCACGCGCGCAGTGCACGAGGCCGGCGGCAAGATCGTGGTGCAGCTCTGGCACGTGGGACGTGTCTCGCACCTCGAACTCCAACCCCACTTCGGCAAGCCGGTGGCACCCTCGGCAATTCGCGCCAAGACCAAGACCGTGCTGATCCACAACGGCGTGCCAAGTTTTGTGGACACCTCAGAGCCACGCGCGCTGGACGTGGAAGAAATTCCCGGCATCGTCGAGGACTACCGCCACGCTGCCGAAAACGCCATCGCCTGTGGCTTTGACGGCGTCGAAATCCACGCTGCCAACGGCTACCTGATTGACCAGTTCCTCAAGACCGGCAGCAACCACCGCACCGACGATTACGGCGGCTCACTCAAGAACCGCGCGCGCCTGCTGCTTGAAGTGGTGCGCGCCGTGGTGGACGACATCGGCGGCGACCGCGTCGGCATCCGCCTCTCGCCGGTCACACCTGCCAACGACGTTTTTGACGCCGATCCGCAGCAGACCTTTGACTACGTCATTCACCACCTGGCCGAAATGAAGCTGGCCTACATCCACGTCATCGAAGGTGCCACCGGCGGTGCGCGCGAACTGCCTGATCGCCCGTTCGACTACGAGGCCCTGCGCGCGATCTACCGCCGTGGTGGCGGCAACGGTGCCTGGATGGTCAACAACGGCTACACCGCCGAACTGGCCGCGCTGGCGCTGGCGCAAGGTGCCGATCTGGTGGCCTTTGGTCGCCCCTTCATCTCCAACCCCGATTTGGCGCTGCGCCTGCGCACCGGAGCCGCGCTCAACCCGGGCGACCGCAGTACCTTTTACGGCGGCGGTGCCAAGGGCTACACCGACTACCCCACGCTGTGACGCTCTGACGCCGACGCTGCCTGCAACGCTGCGCCGTCCGCCGGACGCCAGCGTTTGAGCAACAAGGCATTGCTCATCACACTGACCGAACTCATGGCCATCGCCGCGCCCGCCACCACGGGGCTCAGGTAGCCCAGCGCCGCCAGCGGAATACCGGCCACGTTGTAGGCAAAGGCCCAGAACAGGTTTTGCCGGATCTTGACCACGGTGCGGTGCGAAATGTCGAGCGCTGCCGCCACCAGTGCAAGGTCGCCGCGCATCAGGGTAATGCCCGCTGCGTGCATGGCCACGTCAGTCCCGCTGCCCATGGCCAGCCCGACGTCGGCGGCGGCCAGGGCGGGCGCGTCGTTGATGCCGTCGCCGACCATCGCCACGGTACAACCCTCCCGGCGCAACGCCTCAATGTACGCAGCCTTCTCGCCCGGCAATACCTCGGCCATAACCTCCCCCGCTTCGGGGCGCAAACCCAGACGGTGTGCCATGGCCTCCACCGCGCCCCGGTTGTCGCCCGAGAGCATCAGCAGCCGGATGCCGCGCGCACGCAAACCCGCCAGCGCCTCTCTGGCGCCGGGTTTGGGTTCGTCGCCAAAGGCCAGCAGCGCCAGCAAGCGCAGCCCCGCTGCGTCACGTCGCGCCAACAGTGAGACCGTAGCACCCTCGGCCTGCAATGCTGCCGCCTGCGGTGCCAGCGCGTCCAACGCCACGCCCAGCTCGGCCATCCAGCGCGCGCTGCCGCTCAGATACGTCACCCCACCGACCTCGCCCTCGGCGCCTCGCCCGGGCACGGCGCGCACCGCATCGGGCGCAACCATGGCCAGGCCTTTGGCTTTGGCGGCTGCCACCACGGCGCGCGCCAGGGGGTGTTCGCTGCCGCTTTGCAGGCTCGCTGCAGCCGCCAGGAGCAGGTCCTCACTTCCGTGCGGCCCCATGCCGGGTGTTGGCAGTAATGCCAGCAGGCGTGGCTGCCCCATGGTCAAGGTGCCGGTCTTGTCGAACACCACGGTATCGACCTGGTGCGCGCGCTCAAGCGCCTGCGCGTCCTTGATCAGGATGCCAAAACGTGCTGCAACGCCCGTCCCAGCCATGATCGCCGCCGGTGTTGCCAGCCCCAAAGCACAGGGGCAGGCAATCACCAGCACCGCCACTGCGCGAATCATCGCCTGCTCAAACGGCACGCCTGCCACCCACAGCCAGCCCAGTAGCGTGGCCAGCGCCAGCACCAGCACGACCGGAACAAACACCGCTGCCACTTGGTCCACCAGCCGCTGAATCGGTGCCTTGGCCGCCTGCGCGTCCTCAACCAGACGGATGATGCTGGAGAGCACCGTCTCGCTGCCCACGGCGCTGACCTGCAACACCACCCGGGCGTCGACGTTGATCGAGCCCCCGGTGAGCCGCTCGCCCTGGTCCTTGGCCACGGGCAGGGCCTCGCCAGTGAGCATCGACTCGTCCACTTGGGTGCGGCCCTGCAGCAGCACGCCGTCGGCCGGGATACGCTCGCCGGGTTTGACCACCAGTTGGTCGCCCACCAGCACTTCGGCCACCGGCACATCCACTTCCCCGTCCAGCCCCAGCAGATGGGCGACTTCGGGTTGCAACGCGTGCAGGGCGCGGATGGCCGAGGTGGCTTGGCGCTTGGCGCGCGCCTCCAACCACTTGCCCAGCAGCACCAGCGTGACGACCACGGCCGAGCCCTCGAAATACAGGTGCACCACCGAGCCCGCAGGCGCGCTCAACCACAGCCACATGGAGAGCATCCAGCCAGCGGTGGTGCCGATGGCCACCAGCAAGTCCATGTTGCCGCTAAGCGCCTTGAGCGAATGCCAGCCCGCCTTGTAAAAACGTGCGCCCAACACAAACTGCACCGGCGTGGCCAGCAGAAACTGCAACCAGGCACCCAGCATCCAGTGCTGGCCAAACAAGTCTCCCAGCATCGGCAAGGCCAGCGGGGCCGAAAGCAGCAGCCCCACGGCCACGGGCGCAAACCCGGCCCAGGGCGAATCGTCCTGGTGGGCCTGCATCTGAGCGGCGTCACGCGGCTCATAGCCGGCGTTGCGTACCGCCCTGCGCAGCCGCGCCTCCATCTGTTCAGAGGCTTCAAAGGTAATGCGCGCCGACTCGGTGGCGATGTTTACACTGGCCTGCGTCACTCCCGGCACTTTTTTCAGCGCGCGCTCGACCCGGCTGACGCAGGACGCACAAGTCATGCCGCCAATGCCGATGTCCAGAGTGCAAGATGGTGAGGGAGTAGTCGTGTTCATGCAACGCAGCCTAAGGCTTACCACCGTGGCAAGGTCAAGCGATGCTTGACATTCCCATGGTGGCAAGGTTCACACTATGCACCTTATCACTCAATTGCTTCAAGGAAATCTCATGAACCAGACCTTTACCGTGACCGGAATGACCTGTGGCCACTGCGAAATGGCGGTCAAGCGCGCGGTCAAGCAAGCCGACCCGCAGGCCGAAATCACGATTGATCGCAGCCAGAACCTGGTCACCATTGCCTCCACCAAGACGCGTGAAGACCTGGCCAAGGTGATCGCCGAAGAAGGCTATGGCGTCGCTGCCTGAAGCCGCTGCGGCTGCGCCCCTGAACATTGGCCAGGCCGCCAGCGCCTCGGGCGTATCGGCCAAGATGCTGCGCCACTACGAGGCACTCGGGCTACTGGGCAAGGTGCGCCGCACTGACAGCGGCTACCGCCAGTACACGTCGGCCGATGTGCACACGCTGCGCTTTATCAAGCGCAGCCGCGACCTGGGTTTTTCGATGGCCGAAATCGCCGAACTGGTGAACTTGTGGCAAAACCGGCGCCGCGCCAGCGCCAGCGTGAAACGCATTGCCCAGCAGCACTTGGACGACCTGGCCACGCGCATCGAAGCGATGCAGGCCATGCAGCGCAGCCTGCAAAACCTGCTGCACCACTGCCACGGCGACGAGCGCCCGGACTGCCCGATCCTGGACGACCTGGCCGGCACCGGCACACCCTGCTGCCATTGACCCGGCGCAGCAGCGCCGCGCCACCATCCCGCTACACTGCGGGCATGATTGATCCGTCCGCACTGTACCCGGCGCTTGCGCAGGTGACGCCTGCTTTGGCCGCGCTGGGCGCAAGCGTTGCGCCTATGACCGTGCCCGCAGGAACCGTTTTGTTTGACGCCAACGCGCCGTGCCAGGGCTTCCCGTTGGTGCTCAGCGGAGAAATCAAGGTCTCGCGCCACTCGGGCGACGGGCGCTCGCTGGAGTTGTACCGGGTGGTGCCCGGCGAGCTGTGCCTGGTCTCCAGCGCCTGCCTGTTTCGCAGCACGCCCTTGTCGGCCCAGGGTATCAGCACCAAGCCGACCACACTGATGTTGATCCCGCCGCCGGTGTTCATGCAATGGCTGCAATCCCCGGCGTTTCGCGACGAGGTGCTGGGCCTGTTTGCCGAGCGCATGGCCGACCTCACGGTGCTGGTTGATGCCGTGGCCTTCCACAAGCTCGATAGCCGCCTGGCCGCAGCGCTGCTGGGGCGCGGGCAGGACTTGGCGGTGACGCACCAGTCCCTGGCCGACGAACTCGGCACCGTGCGCGAAATCATCACCCGCTTGCTGCGCCGCTTTGAGCGCGAAGGCTGGGTGGAACTCGGGCGCGAGCGCATCCAGATCCGCAACAGCGCCGCCCTGCGCACGCTCGCTGCCACCCTGCCGCAGTGAGGCCGCTGGCGCTGTGTGACCCAAGTCACTGACCCGCCGGAGCAACTGCGCTCCAATGTCACCTTCACATCACAGCTTGAGGAGTACTCCATGAAATCAAACGTCGGCGGCATCGACCGCGTCCTGCGCATCGTGCTTGGTCTGGTTCTGATCGGCCTGGCCGCTTCGGGCACCGTGGGTGTGTGGGGCTGGTTGGGCATTGTTCCCTTGGCCACAGGTGCCATCGGCTGGTGCCCCCCATATGCGATTCTCGGCTTCAATACCTGCTCAATGAAGGAGCAGAGCAAGTCCTGAAGCTACCCAAAAGGCAGGTGGCGGCGCGCGGTTCATGCAACTGCGCGCCGCTTTTTCATGCAGGGAGCGCTTCGCCGCCCAACGCCTCAAGGAGGTCCGGCAACAACTTGCGCAGTTCCCCGGTGGCAATGGCCACGTCGGCGTCAAACGCGTCGTCCTCGGTGTCACCAGACGCGCCGGGGCTACCCTCAAATACGGTTTCCAGAAACGCTACCTTCTTGAGTTGCAGTTGTTCGGTAAGCACAAACGACACCCGACTGCCCCAGGTCAGGGCCAAGCGTGTAGGCATCTTGCCCATGGTGATGTGTTGACTAACTTCGTCGGTATCCAATGCGTGGCGTGTGTAGCGCACCACCGCGCGGGACTCGTCGGCGGCCTTGAGTTCGCACTCCCGGTCCACGCTGAAGTCGCGCGGACCCTCCTTAGCTGCAAGCCAGGCGGCCATGGTTCCCGCCGCTGACTGCTGGGTTTGGACCAGTTGCACCACCAGTCCATCGACCGCCTTGATCAGCCAGGTCATGACCTCGTCGGCCTTGGCCTGGCTGCCTGCGTCGGTGACCAAGAAGCCGCTGACCGGATCAACCCACACCATCACACTGGCCTGTTTGGTAAACGCCAACGGCAACAGCGCCAGGCGCACATCCTCGTTGAGCGTGCGGCGCTCCTTCTTGCCGGGCTTGCGTCCGGTGCTGGCTTCAATCTGCTCGACTTGCTCGTCCACCTTGCGCCGCACCACCGAGGCGGGCAGCACCTTGACCTCGATCATCAGCTTCATGATCCACTGGCGCGCCACCACCTCCACCAACGCACCATGCTCCTGACCACGCGGCTCGATCCAGCCCACCGACTTTTCCTGGTGCGCGCCACACTCCACAAATCGCGCGTCTTGAAGCGCGCGCTCCAGCGTTGCGGCGCTGCTTGGCCAGCCTGCCGCAATGCGGTACAACATCACATTCTTGAACACTTCTTGCCTTTTTCGTATTGGCTTTGATTGCCTGAGGGCTGTATTGTCGGTGCAACTTTACAAAGCCT
>CAIPBW010000069.1 GCA_903863395.1 uncultured beta proteobacterium | reverse complement strand
GAGTGATTGATGCAATGGTTCTTCATGCGGTGTGTCCAGGCCGTATGATGCCCGCTGAAGATAAACGTTCTGTAAATTTTTTCAGCCGCCCATGAGCCCACTCACCCATTTTGACGCACAAGGCCACGCCCACATGGTGGATGTGGCCGCCAAGGCAGCCACACACCGGGTTGCCATTGCCGCAGGCCGCATTGAGATGCTGCCCGAAACCCTGGCCCTGGTGGCCTCTGGCAGCGCCAAAAAAGGCGATGTGCTGGGCGTGGCGCGCATTGCCGGCATCATGGCCGCCAAAAAAACCAGCGAACTTATTCCCCTGTGCCACCCCCTGGCGCTGACCCGCGTGGCGCTGGAGTTTGAAGTGCTGAGCGCCAGCGCCGCGCAACCCGCGCACGTGGTGTGCAAGGCCACCGCCGAAACCACCGGCCCCACCGGTGTCGAAATGGAAGCACTCACCGCCGTGCAGGTGGCCCTGCTCACGGTGTACGACATGCTCAAAGCGGTGGACCGGGGCATGACCATCACCGGCGTGCGCCTGCTGGAAAAGCATGGCGGCAAGTCAGGGAGTTTTGTCGCCCCCTGAAGGATTGGCCCAGCGCGCGTGGGCTTGCGGGAACGCGGCCTTGTAGCGCTGCAGGTAAAACAGCGCCTCGTCATCGCGGCCCAGCATCACCGCACTTTCGATCAGTTTTTCGATCACGCGCGGCTCGGGCGAGAAGTGCAGCATCTGCTGGGCCAGTGTGAAGATGTGCTCGGCGTTGGCGCGCGTGAGGGCGGTGGTGGTGAGCTCGGCAAAGCGCACCTGGTCCTGAAAGAACCAACTGCCGCTCACTTTTTCGAGCGTGTTGTCGCGGTAGACACTGGCGCGCGCCTGCGGTGCCAGATAGAGCTGGCTCACGCGCCAGTAGTCCCACGCCACATAGCTCAGCAGTGCGATCAAAGCCGTTGCCGCCACAACAGGAAACACCACTCTCCTTGGGTCATTGCGAGGCCGCACCCCCTCGTCATTGCGCGCAAGTTTCCCGTCATCGCGCGCAAGTTTTCCGTCATTGCGAACGAAGTGAAGCAATCCATG
Organism: uncultured beta proteobacterium; assembly: GCA_903863395.1. Taxonomy (GTDB): domain Bacteria; phylum Pseudomonadota; class Gammaproteobacteria; order Burkholderiales; family Burkholderiaceae_C; genus Allorhodoferax. Next base: position 6,066 of record CAIPBW010000069.1, on the reverse strand, counting down.
ACTTCGGGCTGCATGGACTGCCGCGTCTCTTCGCTCCTCGCAGTGACAGCCATGTGTCATCGCGAGGCCGTCAGGCCGTGGCGATCCATGACTTTCGAATGCATCGACTACCGCGCTGCGCTCGCAGTGACGCGACTGTGGTTTGTGGTCGGCAAGAGTGCGCCACAGCAGCCAAACGCTCAAAGCTGCCGCCAGTTGGAACGGGCCGTACCACAGCGGGTACTCGACCATGCTGTGCAATAGCAGCATCGCCAGCACGCCCCACGCCATTTGCCGCGTGGGGTCAAACTCGCGCCAGGGCCGCGCGCGCCACACCAGCCAAGCGCCTGCCGCGCACAGCGCCAGCGCCAGCGGAACACCCAACTCCACCGCCAGATGCAGCGGCAGGTTGTGCGCGTTGTCCACGATCTCGCAGAAGCGATCGCCGGGGTACAGCGTGACGAAGTGGGCGTAGTCCAGGTTGCCCCAGCCCCATCCGGCCCAGGGCTTTTGGGCGATCAGGTGCAGCACGTTGGACCACAAAATACGGCGGCTGCCGCAGTCCGCCTCTTCCTGAAAGCGCGCCAGCAAGCCACCGCTGTGCGCGCCGGTGGCCGCCTGCAAGATCAGCGGCAACGCCAATGCCGCAAGCAGATAAGCCACCAACGCACCCACGCCCACCGCAACCGCCTGGCGCTGCCCCCGCGCGGACCACAGCGCCGTGAGTGCCACCACCAATAGCCACTGCAACAAGCCGGTGCGCGACCCGCTGGCCGCGTTGCCCACCGCCAGCAGCAATGCCGCCACGCCCACCGCCCACATCGCGCCCGCCGTTGCTTGCGCACTTGACGCCGGTCTGCCCTGCCACTGCTGCACCTGCCAAAGAAGCGCCAGCAGCCCGATGCTGGTGAGGGTTGCAAACTGGTTGCGTTGGCGCAGGTTGGCGTAGGCCTCGCCCAAGGCAGTCGCATTGATCAGCCCACCGAACTGCTCGGCTAGGCCCAGGTATTGCAGCAAACCCATGCACGCGCTGGCAGTGGCTGCCGCCAGCCAGGCTGCTGCCATGGCGCGTGTACGCTCTTCAGGGCTGGTGCGATCCAGGCTCCAGATCACCCAGCACAGGCACGCACCCAACCCCACCCCCAGCCACTGCACCACGGAATAGCTCGGGCCGTAGGTCAGTGGGTTGAGCCAGGGGAGGGCGAGTAGCAATGAAGAGATGGCGGTCAGCATCTGGCGTCCATTATTGCCGCATCCCGCATCAGTGGTCACACTCTACATGGCTCACGCCAAGTGGCAACATTTATTCACTGCTTGCTCAAACAGCCAAGGGCTAAAACGAATCCAGCGGCATGAAGGCCAGCACCTCGGCAGTCTGTGCGTCGATGAGTACTGTCCAGAAGGACTTGCGCCCACTCATCGGCAAGTAACTCAGGGATTCGGGTTGACGCCCAGTACTGGCAACGATCGCATCAATGGCGGTAACCTGCGGCTTAAATCGCAGCTTCAGGTCTGCCACTGGTTTGGCGGCTTTCAAGACTTGCTCTCGCGCCATGGCGTAGGGCTGCCAAAGTTCAGTATGTGAAGCAACGGGGAAGCCGCTAAGCGCCGCCAGGGTCACGTCGGCCTTTTCGTTGCCGTCCCGGTAGGGCCGCAAGGAAAGCAACGTCGGCCCCAATAGCGGCAGTGCCACCACAGTGGGGGGCGCCTTGGCCGCGAGTTCGGGAACCAGTTCGACTGCATGGACCACACTGAACCGATCGCCTTCAAACACCAGATGCACCGGGCGCGCCACAAACACGGTCCACAACCCGTAGGCCAAGGCACATGTTTGAATCACGCCCACCACCGCCAAGTCCCGCCATAGAACCGCCCACGGCTTGGTGCGATTGAACACAGTGATGGTGATCAAGGGGCCGAGGATCACATCCACCGTCACCACAATAAGGAACAACTCGCGGCCGCCCGAAATTTCCCGGTAAGGATACGGGTACCAACATACAAAAACAAGGACTGCAGCCACTGCTGCAACCGCCAAACTGATGCCAAAGTGGATTCCACCCGCCTTGATTCGATCGATCCACTGTTGTGCTAATTGAACTTTCATAGCGTCAATCAACTCGAATTTATCCACCTGACGCAAGCCTATCTCAATTCGCTGCGTCCCCAACGCAAAGCACTTCAAACGCCAAGGCTCAATGCCCCTTATCTGGTCCGGTCAACAATTTCATATTGATCGAAAAAGACTGGTCTGGTGGTGCCGCATTTGCCTTGGGAGTGTTGTACTCCAGTCTCAGATTGTTATCCGTAGACAACCATAGATCTCGATTGACTCCTGTACGAGCCAAAAATTCATCTACCTGTGTCGGCGCAAGCAGCAGATCGTTGGCCATGTCGGCAAATGTTCGACCGGCCAGGTCACGCACCGCATGCAAACGCGGGGAGTCGTCCAGCATTGCCATGGCAGCAGGAACAGGTCTGCCTTTTGCCGCGTCGTTGGTAGCGATCAGTATGCCTTGCCCCCCCGCGACATACAGCGAAACATAAGCAAACTCACCGCGCAGGGTGCCAATGATGGTCAGCAAGTCCGTGGGCGACATATGGTGCAACTGAACCCATTGCTGCAAGACGCCATCGTCGCGCAGTTTGCTGTGCGCCAATTGGTAAAACTCGCGGTTGTAGAGTGAGGCCGCTCCGGCAAACCAAATGGACGTAATCTCAATGCTGATGACGTCGTACTGCCGCCGCGTGAGGAGCAAGAAGTTGCGACCGTCAGTAATGTGAGTTTGCACACCGGGAAGGCCGGAAACGCGGCTGTTGACCGCTTCAAAATAGGTGTCGGCAAGCGTCACGACATCGCCACTGAGTTCAGCAATGTCCAAGTGTTGAAAGCCCGCGTCATGGAACACGCGACTGGTGGCACCCGTGCCGTAGCCAATCACCAAGGCGTTATCGCGTCGCAACTGATGCAGCAGCGGTAGCGCGGCAAACCCGATTTGTGCCTGTACCTCACCCTTGCGCGCGTCGTTGCCCTGAAACTTGCCGTTGGTCAGCAGGGTGGTTACGGCCTCTGCCGCAGCGCCCCGGCGCGTTACCGTGGTAAGCCCGCCATCGATGCTTTCCGCCCGGTCAATCACCTCGCCCCAATTTTGCGCGGCAAAGTAAACGTTGGCACCGCTGCTGAGTACTTCGTAATTCAAGCGTGTCGGACTCGCAATCACCAAGGCCGTAACCGCGACCAACGCCGCCGCCATCCAGCGCCGCGCAGGGCTTGCTGCGATGGTTGCAACCACCACCGCAGAAAGCACCACAGCGCTCAATGCCACCACCTTGCCCGTGATCAGGCCACCCAACCAAGGCAGTAACACGAAGCCGAACAGCAACACGCCCGCAATATTGCCCAGTGTGTTGAGCGCCGCGCTCCAACCCAGCATGGTGATGCTGCGATACCTGGACGAGGTGGTCGCTATGTCCATTGCCAGCGTGTAGCTCATGCCAATGCAGACCGTGGGCGGAATCATCACCAGTGCGCAAACCAGAGCACGCACTGCTTCACGGGACTGGAAGGAGGTGACGATGGGATACCCGGCGAAGCTGGCAAAGTATGCTGGGATCAGGTCCCAGCCCCAGGCGCCCAAGGCGACGGATGCGGCCAGCCCCAACTGAGAAAGCGCCAACCACGCAACCCTATCGGTTGCATTGCGCTGCAAGAGCCTGCGCCCACCTTCGCCGCCCAACGCCAAGCCCACCAAAAAGGTAGCCAGCATGAGGCCAAACGCATACACGCTATTGCCGGCAACGATGGACAGCATATGCACATAAGCCACTTCCAGCCCAAGCGAGAGCACGCCGCCCAGACCGAGCGCAGCCAATGCTCCCCACAGCACACCGCGACTACCCGGCATGGTGATGGGCGCGCGGCTTTCATTGCTCGCGTCCGTCGATGCGCTCGTTGGTGCGGGCAACGCTCCATAAGCCTTGGCGAGTTCCAGCGCGCCCAAGGCCACCAACAGGTTCATGGCGGCTGCGATCAAGGTGGTTGAACGAACGCCCAAAGTCGGGATAACAAAGTAGCTGGTCACAATGGCCCCCAACGCCGCACCCGCAGTGTTGCAGGCATAAAGCCATGCGACCGAACTACCCAAATGCTTGCCACTGGGATTGACCGCTTGCGCCAACAGCGGCAGCGTCATTCCCATCAACACCGTGGGCACCAACAGCACACCCGCCCCCAGCGCCACGCGCAACACCACCAGTAAGGGAGACGCCGGTGGCACATCTGCCGCAAGGAAAACATAGGCACCCTGCAGCGCAGAAAAGAGCACCGGTGTCAGTGTGCAAAACACTGCGATGGCTAGCTCGACGAAGGCATACACCACAATCGGCCGGGACACGCGCGCTGCCAGCACACCGCCAATCAGCGAGCCGATGGCCATGCCACCCAAAAAGGTGGCCAGCACCGTGAAGGTGGCGGTGGCGGTACTGCCAAACACCAATGCCAACTCCTTGGCAAAGAGCACTTGGTAGATCAGCGCGGCTACACCGGACGCAAAGAACATGGCCCCCATGCGCCGTGACAGCCGCTTGGTTTCAATGGATGTGGGCTCCACCGTATCGCCATGGTCCACAGCGATGCCATCATTGGCAAGCACGCGAAAACGTGCCATGGCGCGTGCCTGGAGCACGACCACCAATACCGTTGCGCCAGTCAACAACCAGCAGGCCCATGGGTGTTCCAAAAAGAAGGTGATCTGGTTGCGCAACAACAGCACCCATGTCAGCCAGCAGCCAAACCCCAGCAGCACAGTGCGCCAGCGCTCAGGCCTTTCAAAAGGAACGCCGGTTGTGGTTAAGGCGATGGCCGCCAGGCAAAACGGCACCGCAACAATCAGATCGATAACGTAATGCTCACCCAGATACAAGGTGGCAAGGGCCACGCACGTGGTCATTGCCAACATCACTATGCGTGACCAGCGGCCCGTATCTGATTGAATCCAAACCAGGGTTGCAATGAGCATCCAGCCGAAATGCATCGACGGCATGCCATTTCTGGGATTTGGCCCGGCTCCACCCACCAGCGAAAGCGATACGCCATCCGGCGCGCGCAACTTGGCCAAAAAATCATTAACTCCAAAGACGTACTTCGGTCCCGTGATGGGTAAGAAGTGATATGCAATGAGCGCGCACAAGGTAGCAGCAACCCACACCAGCAGCGCATTAGGGAGGTGCTTTTCTCGACTGTGCAACTGTTGCAGACTTAGTGCCAAAAAGGCAAGAGGGGTTAGACCATAGCAGAGCGTCAGGAGCTCCCTAAAGCCTGGAAATTGCTCGATTAGCTCAGTAAGACTTGACGTAATGTTCCATCCGGCTGCAACGTCAAACTTGAGCGCAAAAGTGTCGTATGTCTGAGGATGAAACGATACCGTCAATTGCAGCGCGGGTTGCGCTACTAGCACAAATAAAATCATCAGTAATAGCAGTCTGCGCAGATTTTCTTCTGCTACGCCATTTATGCGCGGTGACCACCCCCAACACCGCGAGACTAATGCAGCTGCCGCCGGAAGTGACATTCCGAGGAACAGCATCATCACGGGATCGACTTCCACAGCACCAAACCAGCCAATACGCACCTGTTGATGCAGCAAAGTCCACAAACCGAAAGTTGATAGGGGCCACGCGAATATCACCATTCGTTGCGCATTCACGCTGGGACCGCTGGACCAGAAAACAATCGCGACGAGCATTGCGTAACCACCGAAGGCAGCCATAAATCCGCGCGGCGATGGTTCGGCGATGAAGGATGCAATCTGTTGCCCTGGCCAACTGTTGAGGTCCAGGGCTGCGGCGATGCAAAGCAGAAGGCAGCAAATCGCAAAGAGTCGCGTGGCCCGTTTCGTATCTTTTAGATATAAAGAAATCATGCGGCACCACAAGAAAAAGCCTCATTTGCTGAGGCTTTTTTAATGCCGAAATCCTCGGCATAAACTAGAACTAGAGATCGATAGTTACTTGCAGCTTGACGGGCGATACTTCGCGTTAATCAACCCACCGCAAGTCCAACTCAAAACGCCACTCGAATCTGCGACT
>CAIPBW010000068.1 GCA_903863395.1 uncultured beta proteobacterium | reverse complement strand
TGTCACCCTGAATTTCCTCGCTCATGCCTAGTGGAATTGGAGCGGTGAAGGGAATCGAACCCACGTAAGAAGCTTGGGAAGCTGCCGTTCTGCCATTGAACTACACCCGCACGCAGGGGATTCTACCAACCCGGCACTAAAGGGTAGCGTCCCCTTTAAGGGGTCACTTGAGGATGTCGCCGATGCAGACGTATTTGACTTCCACATAGTCGTCCATGCCGAAGTGCGAGCCTTCGCGGCCCAGGCCGGACTGTTTGACGCCGCCAAAGGGTACGTGTTCGGTGGCCAGGATGCCGACGTTGACGCCGACCATGCCGTACTCCAGCGCTTCGGTCACGCGGTAGATGCGGCCGATGTCGCGGCTGTAGAAGTAGCTGGCCAGGCCAAACTCGGTGGCGTTGGCGGCGGCAATGGCTTGCTGCTCGGTCTCGAACTTGAACACCGGCGCAAACGGGCCAAAGGTTTCTTCCTTGGCGCAGAGCATGTCGGCGCTGGCATCGGCCATCACCGTGGGCTCAAAAAACTGGCCCGCCAGACGCTTGCCGCCCACCATCAGCCGTGCGCCCTTGGCCAGCGCGTCCTGCACGTGGCGCTCCACTTTTTGTAGCGCCGCTTCTTCAATCAGCGGGCCCTGGTTGACGCCGTCTTCAAAGCCGTTGCCCACCTTGGCGGTGCGCACCTTGGCCGCAAACTTTTCCACAAACTGCTCGTACACGCCCGCTTGCACATAGAGCCGGTTGGAGCACACGCAGGTCTGGCCGGCGTTGCGGTACTTGCTGGCAAAGGCGCCTTCGACGGCGCTGTCGATGTCGGCGTCGTCAAACACGATGAAGGGTGCATTGCCGCCGAGTTCGAGCGACATTTTCTTGATGGTGGGTGCGCTTTGCGCCATCAGGATGCGGCCTACTTCGGTGCTGCCGGTAAAGCTGATGTGGCGCACGGTGTCGCTGGCGCACAGCACCTTGCCGATGGCAATCGAGTTGTCGGCGTCGGCGCTCAGGATGTTGAGCACACCGGCCGGAATGCCCGCGCGCAGCGCCAGTTCGGCTGCGGCCAGGGCTGTCAGCGGCGTGAGCTCGGCCGGTTTGATCACCACCGTGCAGCCTGCAGCCAGGGCAGGGGCCACCTTGCGCGTGATCATGGCCAGCGGGAAATTCCACGGCGTGATGGCGGCGCACACGCCAATGGGCTGCTTGAGCACCATCAGGCGGCGGTTGTTGTCAAACTGGGGCAGGGTTTCGCCATTGACGCGCTTGGCTTCTTCGGCAAACCACTCGACAAAGCTGGCGCCGTAAGCCACTTCGCCCTTGGCCTCGGCCAGGGGCTTGCCTTGCTCGGCGGTCATCATGCGGCCCAGGTCGTCCTGGTGGGCCATCAGCAGGTCGAACCACTTGCGCAGGATGATGCTGCGCTCTTTGCCGGTCTTGGTGCGCCAGGCTGGCCAGGCCGCGTTGGCTGCGGCAATGGCGGCTTGCGCATCAGCCGGGGTCATGTTGGCCACGTCGGCGAGCTTCTGGCCAGTGGCCGGGTCGCACACGTCAAAGCGGCTTGCGCCACTGTGCCACTGGCCGTTGATCAGCGCGTCGGTCTTGAGCAGGCTGGGGTCCTTGAGCAGCGCGAGGGGAGAGGCTTTCATGTCCATGAGAATTGCTCCAGAGGTAGATGGGGGTGCGGTAGTGGCTGCAATGCTACGCCACGGCGTCAAACGTGGCCGACATGATGCCTAGCCCTTCGTCGAGCAGCGCGTCGCTGGCAGTCAGTGGCACCAGCACGCGCACCACATTGGCGTAGGTGCCGCAGGTCAGCAGGATCAGGCCACGGCGCACCGCTTCGGCGGCCACGCGCTTGGCCAGGTCGGCATCGGGCTGGTGCACGTCGCCACCCTTGAACAACTCGATGGCCACCATGGCGCCAAGCGCGCGCACGTCGCCAATGCAGGCGTGGCGCGCAGCAATGGCCTTGAGGCCCGAGGTCAGCCGTGCGCCCACGTCGCGGCTGCGCTGCAGCAGGTTTTCTTTTTCAAACACGTCCAGCACCGCCAGGGCGGAGGCGCATGCCAGCGGGTTGCCGGCATAGGTGCCGCCCAGGCCGCCCAGGGGTGCGGCGTCCATGATCTCTGCTTTGCCAATGATGGCCGAAATCGGCATGCCGCCGGCCATCGACTTGGCCATGGTGATCACGTCCGGGGCCACACCCCACTGTTCGCACGCCAGCCAGGTGCCGGTGCGGCCCGCGCCGGTTTGCACTTCGTCGGCAATCAGCACGATGCCGTGCTGGTCGCACAGCGCGCGCAGGCGTTGGGCAAACTCGGGCGGCGCG
>CAIPBW010000067.1 GCA_903863395.1 uncultured beta proteobacterium | reverse complement strand
TGGTAACGCAGCTTGGCCACGTTGAAGTCGTCATTGCCGGTGGAGCCGCCCGCCTTGCCAATGCCGGTGCCCAGCGCGGTGATGAGGGTCAGGATTTCGTTGCTGGTAAGCAGCTTTTCGTAGCGCGCTTTTTCCACGTTGAGGATCTTGCCGCGCAGCGGCAGGATGGCCTGGAATTTACGGTCGCGCCCTTGCTTGGCGCTGCCGCCGGCGGAGTCGCCCTCGACGATGTAGATCTCGCACAGCGCGGGGTCTTTCTCCTGGCAGTCGGCCAGTTTGCCGGGCAGGCCCATGCCGTCGAGCACGCCCTTGCGGCGCGTCATGTCGCGCGCCTTGCGCGCGGCTTCGCGGGCGCGAGCGGCTTCGATGATTTTGCCGACGATGATCTTGGCGTCGTTGGGGCGCTCTTGCAGGTAGTCGGCCAGCAGTTTGCTCACAATGTCTTCCACCGGGCCGCGTACTTCGGAGCTCACCAGCTTGTCCTTGGTCTGGCTGGAGAACTTGGGCTCGGGCACCTTGACGGACAGGACGCAGGTCAGGCCTTCGCGCATGTCGTCGCCACTCACCTCCACCTTGGCCTTTTTGGCCAACTCGGACTCGTCGATGTATTTGTTGATCACGCGGGTCATGGCCGCGCGCAGGCCGGTGAGGTGGGTGCCGCCATCGCGCTGCGGGATGTTGTTGGTAAAGCACAGCACCTGCTCGTTGTAGCCGCTGTTCCATTGCATCGCTACTTCAACGCCGATGTTGGTGCCCTGGTCGCTCTGGCGGTCGCCCATGGCGTGGAACACGTTGGGGTGCAAAACGGTCTTGCCCTTGTTGATGAAGTTGACAAAGCCTTGCACACCACCGGCACCGGCAAAGTCGTCTTCCTTGCCGCTGCGCTCATCCTTCAGGCGGATGCGCACACCGTTGTTCAAGAAGCTCAGCTCGCGCAGGCGCTTGGACAAAATTTCGTAGTGGAAGTCGTTGTTCTGCTGGAAGATCTCCGTGTCGGGCAAAAAGTGCACTTCGGTACCGCGCTTCTCGGTGGCACCAATCACCTTCATGGGCGAGATATCGACGCCGTTGACGTTTTCCACCAGGCGGTTTTGCACAAAGCCCTTGCAGAACTCCATGACGTGCACCTTGCCGTCGCGCCGGATGGTCAGGCGTAGCATTTTGGAGAGGGCATTAACGCAGCTCACGCCCACGCCGTGCAGGCCGCCCGAGACCTTGTAGCTGTTTTGGTCAAACTTGCCGCCGGCGTGCAGTTCGGTGAGCGCAATTTCTGCCGCCGAGCGCTTGGGCTCGTGCTTGTCGTCCATCTTCACGCCGGTGGGGATGCCGCGCCCGTTGTCCACCACGCTGATGGAGTTATCGGAGTGGATGGTTACCAGAATATCGTCGCAGTGGCCGGCCAGCGATTCGTCAATCGAGTTGTCCACCACTTCAAACACCAGGTGGTGCAGGCCGGTGCCGTCGGAGGTGTCGCCAATGTACATGCCGGGGCGCTTGCGCACGGCTTCAAGGCCTTCGAGGATCTGGATTGAGCCCTCGCCATAGGCTTCGGAGGCACCGGCCTGGTGGGCGTCAATGGTGGGCTGGAAGTTGGAGCTTTCAGCGCCGCCCTCACCGGTGTGCACAGCGTCGTTGGCGTGCTGCGCAGAGCCGCTGTTGTTGTCGATTTCGGTCATGGCTTGGGTTTCTCTCAATCTCAATAATGACCAAACCCCCGTGATGCGGGGGTCTGGTTGCGCAGATGGCTACATTTTTTGTAGCATCAAATCCTCATGGGCATCACCACATATTTGAAGTGGGTGTTGTCGGGAATGGTGAAAAGGGCCGAACTGTTGCCGTCGGAGAGTTCGAGTTTGACCATTTCCTGGGTCATGTTGGCGAGGGCATCAATCAGGTAGGTGACGTTGAAGCCGATTTCGATGCTGTCGCCGTTGTAGTCAATGTCCAACTCGTCATTGGCTTCTTCCTGCTCGGCGTTGTTGGACGCCACGCGCAGGCTGCCGGGGTCGAGGTTGAGGCGCACGCCCTTGAACTTGTCGCTGGTGAGAATGGCGGTGCGCTGTAGCGTGGCCAGCAGTGCCGCGCGTCCCAGTGTGACGCTGTTCTTGTGGTTCTTGGGGATGACGCGGTTGTAGTCGGGGAACTTGCCTTCGACCAGCTTGGTGACGAACTCCATGCCGTCAAACACAAACTTGGCCTGGTTGTTGGCAAACTGCATTTCGATGGCACCGTCGTTGTCAGACAGCAGGCGCTGCAGCTCCACTACAGTCTTGCGCGGCAGAATCACCTCTTGCTTGGGCACGTCCACGTCGAGCGTGGCGCTGGCGTAGGCCAGGCGGTGGCCGTCGGTAGCCACCAGGCTGAGTTGCTTGCCCTCGGCCACAAACAGGATGCCGTTGAGGTAGTAGCGGATGTCGTGCACCGCCATGGCAAACGACACCTGGCCCAGCAGGCTCTTGAGGGTTTTTTGCGGCACGCTGAAGGCCGGGCCAAAGTTGGCCGATTCCTGCACCAGCGGAAAGTCTTCGGCGGCCATGGTCTGCAGCGTGAACTTGCTCTTGCCGCCCTTGACGACGACCTTGCTTTGGCTGGACTCGAGCGACACGGTTTGGTCGGCGGGCATGGTGCGCAGGATGTCGATCAGCTTGCGCGCTCCAATGGAGGTGGTAAAGCTGCCGGTGTCGCCCCCGAGCTCGGCAGTGGTGCGGATCTGGATTTCGAGGTCGCTGGTGGTGACCTGGATCGACGTGCCGGTCTTGCGCAGCAGCACGTTGGCCAGAATGGGCAACGTGTGCCGACGCTCGACAATGCCCGCTACCGATTGCAGAACCGATAGGATGTTCTCCTGCGTTGCCTTCAATACGATCATGTCAACCTCTTGTTGGTGTTTGTTGTTCAACCTGCTGGCCTTGTGCCAAGTTTTTCTGCATAAACCGCCATTTTCCCAGTTTTAAGCGTCAAATTTCGGGCTATTGCGTATAAATACCTAGCCCTTGAGGGTTTGTTCCAGAACGTGCAGTTGCTGGTTCAACTCGGTCATTTGCTGGCGCTCGCCGCCGATCTTGCGCACCGCGTGCAAAACGGTGGTGTGGTCGCGCCCGCCAAACAGCTCGCCAATCTCGGGCAGGCTCTTTTGCGTGAGTTCCTTGGCCAGGTACATGGCAATCTGGCGCGGCCGGGCGATGCTGGCAGGGCGCTTTTTGGAATACATGTCGGCGACCTTGATCTTGTAATAGTCGGCCACCGTCTTCTGGATGTTTTCCACCGAAATCTGGCGGTTTTGGATGGAGAGCAGGTCGCGCAGCGCCTCGCGCGCCAGGGCGATGGAGATTTCTTTCTGGTTGAAACGCGAGTAGGCCAGAATTTTGCGCAGCGCGCCTTCTAGCTCACGCACGTTGGAGCGCACGTTTTTGGCCACAAAGAAGGCCACTTCCTCGGGCATTTCCGAGCCCTCGGCGCGCGCCTTGTTGATCAGGATGGCCACACGCATTTCGAGTTCGGGCGGCTCAATCGCCACGGTCAGGCCCGAGTCAAAGCGCGACACCAGGCGCTCGTGGATGTCGGTCAGGCCCTTGGGGTAGGTGTCGCTGGTCATCACAATGTGCGACTTTTTGGCCAGCAGCGCTTCAAAGGCGTTGAAGAACTCTTCCTGGGTGCGGTCCTTGTTGGCAAAAAACTGCACATCGTCAATCAGCAGCAAATCGAGCGAGTGGTAACGCTCCTTGAATTCATCAAAAGTCTTGCGCTGATAGGCTTTAACCACATCCGACACAAATTGTTCAGCGTGAATGTAGAGAACTTTGGCGTTGGGCTTGTCGGCCATGAGCCGGTTGCCCACAGCGTGCATCAAGTGCGTCTTGCCCAGGCCGACGCCGCCGTAGATGAACAGCGGGTTGTACAGATGCCCCGGCATGGTGGCCACGTGCATGGCGGCGGCGCGCGCCATGCGGTTGGCCGTGCCTTCCACCAGGGTCTCAAAAGTGAGCATGCTGTTGAGCCGGTTCTTGGGGCCGCTGGCATTGCGTTCCTCGGCTACATCGGCACCTTCGTCAGACCCGATCAATTCCATGGAAACCGGGGCAGAGGCGCTTCGCACAATGGTTTCCCGGGGAGTAATGGCTAACTCAACGTAAACCGGCTGGCCGTAAAGCTTCTCCAGCAGCAGGGCGATGCGGGCGCTGTACTGGGCGCGCACCCAGTCCAGCTTGAACCGGTTGGCAACGAAGATGGTGACCTTGGAAAAGTCTTCGGGAATCTGGGCGGTCAGGGGCCGGATCCAGGTGTTGAACTGCTGCTCGGGCAGTTCCTGTGCGAGCTGGTCAACGCAGCTTTGCCACAGGCTCTGGCCCACGTCCAGACCTGCTGGCAGGGGGTGCTTGGAGGAATGTCCCTCGGTCATTATTTTTGCTTCCACTTCTGTGGATAGTTTTCCATTGATGCGCCGCAGATTGTAGTTTATTAAAACCTTATCCACACCTAGGATTGACCCTAGTGGCGGCCTGCCGGTGCGTGCTTATTACACCGAAATTCCAATAAGAGGCGTCGGCAGGCGCAAAAATTTGCGATAATCGCCGGTTCCCCTGATTGTGTTCGGGGCGATTAGACCAAGATCTGCCTGTTTCAATCCGGCTGGATCGGAACTGAGCCCATTAGGAATTTCACATGAAACGCACTTACCAACCTTCCAAAATTCGCCGCGCGCGCACCCATGGCTTTCTGGTTCGCATGAAGACCCGTGGCGGTCGCGCCGTGATCAATGCACGTCGCGCCAAGGGCCGCAAGCGCCTGGCGGTTTAACCGGCCAAGGCGGGTAAGCGCCAACGCGCAGCAGCCATTGCGCCGGTGTACAGCCAAGGCGTGCCTGACCGTGCAGCGACTCAAGACGCGACCCCAATTTCAAGCGGTGCTGGCCGGCTCCACCTTGGCGCGCACCGACCATTTCGCCCTGCACTGCTGCGCGCTCCAATCTGTGCCGCAAGCGCCTCAGGGCGACGCAGCGCCGCTGTTTCCCGTGGATGGTGTGTGGCTGGGTGCCATGTTGCCCAAACGCTGGGCCAAGCGCGCCGTCACCCGCAACGCGATAAAACGTCAGATCTACCAAGTGAGTACCGAAATGGAAAGCAGCTTGGCCCCACGCGCCCACGTTGTGCGTTTGCGTGCCGGATTTGACCGCACCCGCTTTATTAGCGCCAGTTCCGACGCGCTCAAGGCGGCAGTACGCACCGAGTTGCGCCAGCTTTTTGACCGTGCCCAAGCCGCTGCGGCGGCGCGCACCGGCTCGCCCCAGGTGCAAGCATGATGCGCGCGCTGCTCATCGCCCTGGTCAAGGGTTACCGTTTTTTGCTCAGCCCCTGGCTGGGTTCGGCCTGCCGTTTCGAGCCCACCTGCTCGGCCTATTCGCTCCAGGCGCTGCAGCAGCATGGTGCGCTGGCGGGAAGCTATTTGACGGCATCGCGCCTGTTGCGCTGCCACCCCTGGTGCGCTGGCGGGCATGATCCCGTGCCAAGCGCACCTTTTTCGCTGTTTACCCGGCTTACCTCTTCTTCCGTAAAGAAAACTTCATGAACGATATTCGGCGCACGATTTTGTGGGTGATCTTTGGTTTTGCCATGGTCATGCTCTGGGATAAGTGGCAGGTTTACAACGGCCGCATGCCGACCTTCTTCCCAGGTGCGGTGCCCCAGACGGCACCCGCTTCGGGCAAGGGCCCGGCACCTGCGGCATCCGCAGCGGTTGCGGGCGTGCCCAGTGCGGCCGCCCCAGGCGCTGCCGCTGCCCCGGTGGCCAGCGTCGCGGCAACGGCCACCGCAGCACCGGCTGCCCCCAAAGAGCGTATTGACGTCAGCACCGATGTTTTCAAGCTGACTTTCGACACCGAAGGTGGCTCGCTGGTTCGCACCGAGTTCCTCAAGCACGTTGATGGCGCCGACAAGACGCGCAACTTTGTGCTGCTGGATGACAGCAAGGAGCGCGTCTATCTTGCTCAGACCGGGGTGGTGGGCGGTGTGGGTGCCGCAGCATTCCCGACGCACAAGACGCCGATGACGGTCAGCAGCGAGCGCACGCTCAAGGACGGTGAAGACACGCTGGTGGTGCAATTCACCTCGGCCCCCGTGGGGGGGCTCAAGTTGGTCAAGACCTATACCCTGCGCCGTGGTGCCTATGACATTGCGGTCAAGCACGAGTTGACCAATGTGTCGGCCGCGCCGGTGGCACCGCAACTCTATTTCCAACTGGTACGCGACGGCAACAAGCCGTTGGGCGAGTCGTCGTTCTATTCCACCTTCACCGGGCCGGCGGTCTATACCGACGCCAAGAAGTACCAGAAGGTGGAGTTTGCCGATATCAAGAAAAACAAGGCCGATTACGAGAAGCAATCGAACACCGGGTACGTGGCCATGGTGCAGCACTACTTTGCCAGCGCATGGCTCTTGCCCGACGGTTTGCAACGCACGTTCTCGGTGGATGGCGTCGACATTGGCGCTGGCGTGGCCGACTGCTGCTACCGCGCCACCATGATCACGCCGCTGGAAGCCATTGCGCCGGGTGCCACCAAGGCGGTGGACGCGCGCTTCTTTGCCGGTCCGCAAGAAGAGAAGAGGCTCGAGGCGCTGGCTCCAGGGCTGGAACTGGTCAAGGACTATGGCTGGCTCACCATTCTGGCCAAGCCACTCTACTGGCTGCTCGACAAACTGCATGGCTTCATCCAGAACTGGGGCTGGGCCATCGTGGCGCTGGTGGTGCTGATCAAGGCGGCCTTCTACTGGCTCAACGCCAAGGCCTACGCCAGCATGGCCAAGATGAAGGCCATCAACCCCAAGATTACCGAGATGCGTGAGCGCCTCAAGGACAATCCGCAGCAGATGCAACAGGAGATGATGCGCATCTACCGCGAAGAAAAGGTCAACCCGATGGGTGGCTGCTTCCCCATCATGGTTCAGATTCCGGTG
>CAIPBW010000066.1 GCA_903863395.1 uncultured beta proteobacterium | reverse complement strand
CCCAGCTCGGGGTGGGCGTCGAGCGGCAAATGGTAGGCAAACAGGTTGATGTCATGGCGCAGCAGCAAGGCCAGGCGTGCGCGCATCCAGCCGGTAACGCAGCCGTCGTAGCCGCGCCAGAACAGCCCGTGGTGCACCAGAACGGCATCGGCCTGCTGCGCCACGGCGGCTTCGAGCAGCGCCAGGCTGGCGGTTACCCCGGTCACCAGCTTGCGCACCTCGCGCCGCCCCTGCACCTGCATGCCGTTGGGGCAGTAGTCCTTGAATAGCTGGGGCTGCAGCAGGTGGTCCAGCGCTTTGAGCAGTTCGTGCTGATCGGTCATAGGGGAATGTCGGGCACGCGCCAGGCGTGCGCTAAGGGTGGTTACTTCACAAGCCCCGATTGTCGCTGACCGCGTGGCATGACCGCAGGCAGCGCATGCCCATGGCGTTGGGTTCTACAATTTGCCCTGCTTGCAACCGGCCGCGTCGGCCCCATCTGTCACTTCCATGAAACGTCTTTGGCTCTTGTTTTCTCAAACCGCCACGGTGCTGCTGGCGGCCTATTTTGTGGTGGCCACGCTCAAACCCCAGTGGATCGGGCATGGCATATCGGTCTCTTCCGGCGCAGTCGCGCTGGTGCAGGCACCACCTGCCGCGCCGGGTGAAATTCCGGCAGGGAGCTTCCGGCTGGCGGCGCAACGGGCCTCGGCCGCCGTGGTCAGCATCAACACCAGCAAGACCACCCACCGGGGCGACCACAGCAACGATCCCTGGTACCAGTTTTTCTTTGGCGATCAGGCGCAAGAGTCCCAGGGCGATCTGGGCAGCGGCGTGATCGTCAGCGCCAGCGGCTACATCCTGACCAACAACCATGTGGTGGAAGAGGCCGACCAGATCGAAGTCATCCTCAATGACAGCCGCCACACCATGGCCAAGGTGATTGGCACCGACCCCGACAGCGACCTGGCGGTGCTCAAGATTGATCTGGACCGATTGCCCACCATCGTGCTGGGCAACTCCGACAGCTTGCAAGTGGGCGACCAGGTGCTGGCCATTGGCAATCCGTTTGGCGTGGGGCAAACGGTGACCAGCGGCATTGTGAGCGCACTCGGGCGCAACCAACTTGGCATCAATACGTTTGAGAACTTCATCCAGACCGATGCGGCCATCAACCCCGGCAACTCGGGCGGCGCGCTGGTGGACACCAGCGGCAACCTGCTGGGCATCAATACGGCCATTTACTCGCGCTCGGGCGGCAGCATGGGCATCGGCTTTGCCATTCCGGTGTCCACGGCGCGCCAGGTGCTCGACGGCATCGTCAAGGACGGGCGTGTCACGCGCGGCTGGATCGGCGTGGAGCCCAACGAATTGACCAGCGAGTTGGCGCAGACTTTTGGCATTACGGCCAAGCACGGTGTGGTGATTACCGGCGTGCTGCAAAACGGCCCGGCGGCCAAGGCCGGCATTCAGCCCGGCGACGTGATTGTGAAAATCGGCGACCAGCCGGTGCAAGGCGTGGCCCAGTTGCTGGCCCAGGTGGCTGCGCTCCAGCCCGGCACGGCGGCGCGCTTTTCGATTGAGCGCAAGAACCAGCCCAAAGACCTCGACCTGGTGCCCGGCGTGCGTCCGCGCCCTGCCAGCGTCCGCCGCTAAGCGCCGTCGGACGCAGAGGCCGGGGCCTCTTCAGGCGGTGGCTGGGTGTGCTTGATGAAGATTTGCGCGGTCCAGATCCCGGCTTCGTACAGCAGGCACATGGGCAATAGCAGCGCCACCATGGACACCGGGTCCGGCGGCGTCACCACCCCTGCCACGGCCGCTGCCGCCACCACAAAGTAGGAGCGAAATTTCTTGAGCTGCTCCACCGACACCACGCCCATGCGCGCCAGAATCACCACCGCAATCGGCACCTCAAAGGCAACGCCAAACGCAATGAACATGGTGATCACAAAATCCAGGTAGGCGTCAATATCGGGGCTGACTGCCACCGAGCTCGGTGCCATGCGCTGAATCGCCGGAAACGCCTGGCCAAACACAAAGAAGTAGCAAAACGCAGCGCCCAGGTAGAACAGCAGGGTGCTGGCAATCACCAAGGGCGTGACCAAGCGCTTTTCGTGCTTGTACAGGCCCGGCGCAACAAACCCCCACACCTGGTACAAGATCCACGGCAGCGACAGGCCGCAGGCCGCCAGCACCGTTACCTTGATCGGCACCAGAAACGGCGAGACCACACCCACCGCAATCATCTTGGAGCCCTCGGGCAGCGACTTCACCAGCGGCAAGGCAAGCAGGTCGTACAGCCCCGACGGACCCGGATAAAACACCAGCACGCCAAAAACCGCGCCGATGCCGTAGATGCAGTACATCAGCCGGTCGCGCAACTCCAGCAGGTGCTGCACAAAGGGCTGCTCGGTACCGGCGAGCTCGTCGTCAGGGGTTTTCTTGGGGTCGGTCATCCGTGCACCTTGGGTGGCCGAAAGCGCGCGACCCGCGCAGCGCCCGACTGGGCCCGGGTGCGCACGCCTGAGCGTGCCTTGTACCACTGGGGTGTGGCACCCACCTTGAGGCGCCACTTCTTGCCCGGGTGCTTGTACTCGGGCAACTGCACCACGCTTTCTTGCACCGCCGCAAACGTGGTTTCGGTCCAGGTGCCTTCGATCTCGGTGGCATGGCTCTGGATGGTGTTTTCCACTTCGCGCGCAGCGGTTTGCACCGTGTCGCGCATTTTCTTGAGCTCATCGAGCTCCATCGAGCGGTTGACTTCGGCCTTGACGTCGGCCACGTAGCTGCGTGCGCGCCCGAGCAGCGTGCCCAGGGTGCGTGCCACCCCCGGCAGACGCTCCGGGCCAATCACAACCAGGGCAATGGCTCCAATGATGGCGATCTTGGTGACGCCAATATCCAGCATGGGCGGACTAACTCAGTTCTTGACTTTGGCGTCAACGTCGATCGTGGTCTTGGCTTCCACCTTCTCGGTCACTGCCTGCACCGGAGCCTCGGGTGCTTTCTCGGGCGTGCTGCCGTCGCGCATGCCGTCCTTGAACCCCTTGACCGCGCCGCCCAGGTCAGAACCAATGTTCTTGAGCTTCTTGGTGCCGAAAATCAGGACGATGATGACCAGAAAAATAATCAAGTGTGTAGTCGACAAACCCATGGCTAACTCCTTGCTGTTACGCTGATTCTAGTATCTTCACCCGCGCAGCCAGGGGCGCGGACCGCCCATGATGTGAAAGTGAAGATGGTTGATTTCCTGCCCGCCCTCGGCACCGGTGTTGGTCACCAGCCGAAAGCCACCTTGCGGGTAGGGGTTGCAGCCCTCCTGCAACGCCAGGCGCGGCACCAGCGCCATCATGCGCCCAATCAGGCCCGCGTGCTGCGCATCGACCTGCGCCATGCTGGGAATATGCATTTTGGGAATCAGCAAGAAATGCACCGGTGCCCAGGGATGGATGTCGTGAAACGCAAACACTTCATCGTCCTGGTACACCACGCGCGACGGGATCTTGCCCGCTGCAATCTTGCAAAACAGGCAATCGGGGTTGTGCTCGGTCACCGTACTCATGGCGTTTGCTGCTCCCGGGCTACGGCCTTGCGCAAGGCCTTTTCTTCAATGCCGCTGGTGCCTTCGCGGCGCTCGAGTTCGGCCACCACATCGCGCGGGGTCAGACCATAGTGAGCCAGCGCGATCATGCAGTGAAACCACAAATCGGCCACCTCGGCCACCACTTTGGCCTTGTCACCGCCGTGGTCGGCATCCTTGGCCGCCATCACGACTTCGGTCGCTTCTTCACCGATCTTTTTCAAAAAAGCGTCCGGCCCCTTGGCCAGCAGCCGCGCCACGTAACTGCTGGAGGGGTCGCCGCCCTGGCTGGGTTTGCGTGTTTCGATGACGGCTGCCAAGCGCGCCAGCGCGTCACCAGAGATGTCGTTGGAAGACATAAGTGCTATTTGTAAATGGTTTGGGGATCTTTGAGTACCGGCTCAACGCTGCGCCAGGCACCGTCCTGAAGGATACTGAAAAAGCAGCTATGGCGCCCGGTGTGGCAGGCAATGCCCGGCGTGTGCCCGGTTTGCGTGACCTTGAGCAAAATCACGTCGTTGTCGCAATCCATGCGGATCTCGTGCACGGTCTGCACATGGCCCGACTCCTCGCCCTTGAACCAGAGCTTGCCGCGCGAGCGGCTGAAATACACCGCACGCCCGAGTTCGGCCGTTTTTTGCAGCGCCTCGCGGTTCATCCAGGCAAACATCAGCACGTCGCCGCTGGCGGCCTCCTGCGCGATCACCGGCACCAGCCCGCGCTCATCCCATCGAATGTCATTAAGCCACTTCATGCCGGAATTGTGCGCTCAAATCCGCACCGGGATGCCACGCTGCGCCATGCAGGCCTTGGCCTGCGCCACCGTGAACTCGCCGTAATGGAAGATGCTGGCGGCCAGCACTGCGTCCGCACCGCCAATCTGAATGCCGTCGGCCAGATGCTCCAGTGTGCCGACGCCGCCGGACGCAATCACCGGCACGCTGACGGCATCGCTGATGGCGCGCGTGAGTTCCAGGTCAAAGCCCGCCTTGGTGCCATCGCGGTCCATGCTGGTGAGCAAAATCTCGCCCGCACCACGGCGCGCCATCTCGCGCGCCCAGGTGAGCGCGTCCAAGCCGGTGTTCTTGCGCCCGCCGTGGCTGTACACGTCCCAGCCTTGGCCGCGCGCCTGTACCTCGGCACCAACGCGGCGCTTGGCGTCAATCGCCACCACGATGCACTGCGCGCCGTACTTGTGCGAGGCGTCCTCGATCACCTGCGGGTTGGCAATGGCGGCCGAGTTGAAACTGGTTTTGTCGGCACCGGCATTGAGCAAGCGGCGCACGTCTTCCACCGTGCGCACGCCACCACCCACGGTGAGCGGAATGAATACCTGCGAGGCGACCGCCTCGATGATGTGCAGAATCAGATCGCGGTTGTCGCTGGTGGCGGTGATGTCCAGAAACGTGAGTTCGTCAGCGCCCTGCTCGTTGTAGCGCGCGGCCACTTCCACCGGGTCGCCGGCGTCGCGCAGTTCGACAAAATTGACACCCTTGACGACCCGCCCGCCGGTCACATCCAGACAGGGAATGATGCGTTTGGCCAGCGTCATCCGTTGAGCTCGCGTGCGCGCTCCAGCGCCGCTGCAAAGTCGAGGTCGCCGCTGTAGATGGCGCGCCCGCAGATCACGCCTTCAACGCCTTCGTCCTCCACCTCGCACAGCGCCTCAATGTCGGCCAGGCCCTTGAGCCCACCCGAGGCGATTACCGGAATGGTGAGCGCCTGGGCCAGCTTGACGGTGGCGTCGATGTTGATGCCGCTGAGCATGCCGTCGCGCCCGATGTCGGTGTAGATGATGGATTCGACGCCGTAGTCTTCGTATTTCTTGCCCAGATCGACCACGTCGTGGCGGGTGAGCTTGCTCCAGCCATCGGTGGCCACCTTGCCGTCGCGTGCGTCCAGCCCGACGATGATGTGCCCGCCAAAGGCGGTGCAGGCGTCTTGCAGGAAGCCCGGGTTCTTGACCGCAGCCGTGCCGATGATGACGTAGCGCAGCCCGGCGTCCAGATAGCGCTCGATGGTGTCCAGGTCGCGGATGCCGCCGCCAAGCTGCACATCCACCTCGCTGCCAACCTCCTTGAGGATCTTGCGGATTGCGGCCTCGTTCTTGGGGTGACCGGCAAACGCGCCGTTCAAATCCACCAGGTGCAGGCGGCGCGCACCCTTGTCAACCCAGGTGCGGGCCATGACATTGGGCTCTTCCCCGAACGTGGTGGATTGGTCCATGTCGCCTTGTTTGAGGCGAACACAATGACCGTCTTTGAGGTCAATAGCGGGAATTAAAAGCATGGTGCTTCAGCGGTGGGACAAGGAAATGCGTAGCCGGTGCGTGCGTGAGATAAGCCAACCCATGGGAATGTCAGGGATTCCAGTGTAGAAAGTTACGGTACAAGGCCAGTCCGTGGTCGGCGCTCTTTTCGGGGTGAAATTGGGTTGCGAAAATATTATCGCGCGCAATTGCCGAAGAAAAGCGTCCGCCGTAGTCCGTCAGGCCTGCGCTGTGGCGCGCATCAGACGGTCGGGCGTAAAAACTGTGCACAAAGTAGAAATAGCTGCCGTCGGGTACATCGCCCCAAACCGGGTGGCGCGTGGCCCCTTCACCGCACTGGTAGACCTGGTTCCAGCCCATCTGCGGCACCTTGTAGCGGCTGCCGTCGGGTTGCAACTGGCCTTCAAGCTCGAACTTGATGACTTCGCCGTGGATCAGGCCCAAGCCCGGCGTGTCGCCCTCGGCGCTGTGGTCAAGCAGCATCTGCATGCCCACGCACACACCAAACAACGGTTTGCTAGCTGCCGCCTCCAGCACCGAAGCCAGCAGACCCGAGTCGCGCAACTCGCGCATGCAGTCGGGCATGGCACCCTGGCCGGGCAGGACCACGCGCTCACTGGCGCGCACCGTGTCGGGGTCGGCCGTAATCACCACGTGGTAGCCGCTGCCCGCCGCCGCCGCCTGGACTGCCTGCGACACCGAGCGCAGGTTGCCCATGCCGTAGTCCACCACCGCCACTGTCTTGTTGTGCATCTACAGCGAACCCTTGGTGGAGGGAATGGTTCCAGCGGCACGTGCATCGCGCGTAAGCGCCGCGCGCAGCGCCCGGGCAAAGGCCTTGAACACGGTCTCGGCCTGGTGATGCGCGTTGTCGCCCTTGAGGTTGTCGATGTGCAAGGTGACAAAGGCGTGGTTGACAAAGCCCTGGAAAAACTCGTGGATCAGTTGGGTATCGAGGTTGCCCACCATGGCGCTGCGAAACGGCACGTCCATCACCAACCCCGGGCGGCCGGAAAAATCGATCACCACGCGCGAGAGCGCTTCGTCCAGCGGCACATAGGCGTGCCCGTAACGCGAGATGCCCTTCTTGTCGCCCACGGCCTGGTGCACCGCCTGCCCCAGGGTGATGCCCACGTCTTCCACGGTGTGGTGGCCGTCCACATGCAGGTCGCCATCGGACTCGAT
>CAIPBW010000065.1 GCA_903863395.1 uncultured beta proteobacterium | reverse complement strand
AGGGTCGGGTAGATGCCGTCGCCAAGGATGGGCAGGCCCAGTGCGGCCATGTGCACGCGCAACTGGTGGCGTCTGCCGGTCACGGGCTTGAGTGCGTAGCGCGCCAGCGGTGCCAACACCTCCAGCGGCTGCAGGTAGGTCAGGCTATTGGGCGTGCCCGGTACTTCGGTTTGCTGCATGAAGTGGGCGCCGGCCACGATGCGGCTCTCGCGCCGCAGCGGCCAGGGCAGGTCTTCATTCCAGGGCGCTATGGCCTCGTAAGTCTTGTCCACCTGGCGTTGGCGAAACAGCTCATGGTAGGCTGCGCGTGTGCTGCGCTCTACTGAAAAAAGCACCAGCCCGGCGGTGTCGCGGTCGATGCGGTGGATGGGGCTGAGGTCGTCCAGCCCGAGCGACTGCTTGAGCCGCACCAGCAGGGTCTCTTGCAGGTACTTGCCCGAGGGCAGCACCGGCAGAAAGTGCGGCTTGTCCACCACCAGCAGGTGCTCATTGCGCCAGACGATGGTGGCTTCAAACGGGATCGGCGTTTCCTGCTCCAGCGCGCGAAAGTAGTACAGCCTGCGCCCGGCCTGGTAGGGGCAGTCGGGCCCGACACGCTGGCCCTGGTCGTCGATCACGCTGCCGCTGTCCATGCGCCGCTGCCACTGCGCTTGCGGCACGTGGGCAAAGCGCTCGGCCAAAAACGCGATCACACTCGGCCAAGGCCCCTGCGGCAACACCACGCAACTCGCGCCCACACCCTGGCGAGTGGCCGGTGGGTTGGGCCGGTGCAGGCTCATGCGCGCTCGAACACCAGGTCCCAAACCCCGTGGCCGAGCCGCAGGCCGCGGTTCTCGAACTTGGTCAATGGCCGGTAATGTGGCTTGGGGGCGTAGCCTGCGAGTTGCGGGTGCGTTGCAAGGGCCCGGTTGCGCAGCAGCGGCTGTGCAGAGAGCACTTCCAGAATCTGGGTGGCGTAGGGCTCCCAGTCGGTGGCGCAATGGAGGTAGCCGCCGCTCTTGAGGCGTGCTGCGAGTTTGGCCACCAGGGGCGACTGGATCAGTCGGCGCTTGTTGTGCTTGGTCTTGTGCCAGGGGTCGGGGAAAAAGATGTGCACGCCGTCAAGGCTTTGCAGCGGGATCATGTGCTCGATCACTTCCACCGCGTCGTGGGCACAGATGCGGATATTGCCGATCTGCTTTTCGCCAATACGTTTGAGCAGCGCACCCACGCCGGGCTCGTGCACCTCGCAGCACAGGAAGCGGGTGTCGGGCAGCACTTGCGCGATGTGCGCCGTGGCCTCGCCCATGCCAAAGCCGATCTCCAGCACCAGCGGCGTGTTCTCAGGCATCGGGGCAAAGGCGGCCTGCAGGTCAAGCGGGTCTTGCTGGTAGGGAATCAGAAATTGCGGGCCCCAGGTTTCAAACGCCTTGGCCTGACCGGCGGTGGTGCGGCCAGCACGTTTGACAAAGCTCTTGATGGTGCGCAGATAGGGTTGAGCAGGAGCGCTGGACTCGGGGGGCAGAGTGGGCATGGTGGCGGTGGTGTGCGAAGGGGCAGGGGGGGCTGCGCGTCAGTGCGGCGCGGGCCTAGTGTACAAAAGGGCACAGCAGCGCTCATGCTTGCAGCAACTACCCGCGCGTAGCGGGTCGCCAATTAGACAGCTAAGCCCAACATTGCGCGTGGATTCGCTCGTAAACTGCAGCATGCGTCACCGTGCGCTGTCGTGTTACTCAGGAGTTTGTTCATGCCCCGTCCTGGTCCCGTAGTCCGCAATGCCCATGCCGGGCCTCCCGGCTTGCTGCATTCGCTGATCGAAGGCCGTGCCCTTCTGGAGGCGGCGTTGTTGCCGGCCTCGCTGCCGCTGCTGATGCAGGCACCCCAAGGCGACGGCCATCCGGTGCTGTTGCTGCCAGGCTTTATGGCCGGCGAATCGACCCTGGTGGCACTGAAACTGTTTTTGCAGAACAAGGGCTACGACGTGCACACCTGGGGGCTGGGGCGCAACGTCGGGTTTCGCAGCAAGCACGCCAACGCCTTGCCGCAAAAAATCCGCTACCTGCACCACATCACCGGGCGCAAGGTCAGTCTGGTGGGGTGGAGCCTGGGCGGGGTGTTTGCCTTGTACGGTGCCGAGAGCACGCTCGACTGTGTGCGCTCCATCGTCACGCTGGGCAGCCCGGTCAGCATTGACGCGGTGGGCAACCAGTCGCCGCGTACCGTCAAGGCGTTGTACCGGTTGGTAGCGCACCGCCAGGGCGCTTCGGCCCACACCATGCAGCCGCGCGCCAAGGCCATGCGCGAGCGCCGCCGTCTGGCGCTTCCCACCAGTTGCTTGTACTCGCTGACCGATGGCGTGGTGCCACCGCAGGAAGCCACGATTGATGGCGACCCGGCGCTGCACGAAAACATCCAGGTGCCGGGCAGCCATATCGGCCTGGGCTTTAACGGCATCGTGCTGGCGATCGTGGCCGACCGGCTGGCGCAGGCCGAAGGAGCGTGGAAACCGTTTGCTCCCAAGGGCCTGTTGCGCCAGGTCTGGGGCGTGACGGTGGGCAGCCCCCGCAGCGAAACGCTCGCCCCCAGCGCCTGACGAAGAAGGGTTTTATGCGACAACTCAGCGAACACGACGCGGCCTTCATCTACTCCGAAACGGCGCACGCCAACTCCAACGTCACGCTGCTGCACATCTATGACCAGACCACCGCGCCCGGTGGCGTGGTGCGCTTCAAGCAGATCATGGCGCAGCTCGAAAGCCGACTCGACCGTCTGCCCAGTTTTCGCGAAAAGATTTTGCGCGTGCCACTCGATCTGGATTACCCCTATTGGGTGGAGGACGAGGCATTCAACATCGAATACCACGTGCGCCACATTGCCCTGCCCAAGCCGGGCGACTGGCGCCAGTTGTGCATCCAGTCGGCGCGCATCCACGCACGTCCATTGGACTTGCAGCGCCCGCTGTGGGAGATGTATGTGATTGAGGGTTTGGACACCTTTCTCGATCTGCCTGTGGGCAGCTTTGCAGTGCTGCTCAAGGTGCACCACGCTGCCATTGACGTGGCGCACGGCAACGAGATCACGGCCCTGTTGCACGACCTCTCGCCGCACTCGCCGCCGCCCGCACCGCTTCAGCCCTGGTTCCCCGAATCCACGCCGGGCAGTCTGCACCTGCTGGGGCTGGCGGGCATCAATCTGGCGACCTTCCCGCTGCGCATGGCACAACCGCTGGGGCGCGGCTGGCTGGCACTGAGCGCCACCGTCAAGACCTTTGTGGGCGAGTTCATCGGCCGCCCGTTGCCGTTTCCCATGACCCGCTTCAACAGCGAGGTCTCGCCGCACCGGGTGTTTGACACGCGCCGCTTTGCGCTCCAGGACTTCAAGTCCATCCGCACACTGGTGCCTGGCGCTTCTGTCAACGACGTGGTGATGGCGGTATGTGCCGGCGCCCTGCGCCGCTACCTGGAACTGCAGATGGAACTGCCCGAGGAGAGCCTGGTGGCAGCCGCGCCGATTGCCATCCACGGCGAAGACAACGACGACCTGCGTGCCAATTTTTCGTGGGTGCGTATCGCCCTGGGTACCGACATTGCCAACGCGCGTGAGCGTCTGCAGGCGATACAGGCCGCCAGTTCGTCCTCGGAGGTCATGAACCAGGCCATCAGCGCGCGCGAACTCACACGCCTGGCCCAGGTGGCACCCTCGGTGGCGATTGCCGCCACCAGCCGCATGCTGCGCTCGGCCTCGGCCGTGCTGGGCGACTGGACGCCGCTGGCCAACTGCGCCATCACCAATATACCGGGCTCGCGCGTGCCGCTGTACCTGCAGGGCGCACGGCTTACCTACGTGTCGGCAATCATGCCGATCTCCGACGGCATGGGGCTGGTGTTTTCGGTCACGGGTTACAGCGACACCATCGTCATTTCTTTCACCGCCTGCTACGAGCAGATACCCGACCCCGAAGTGTTCGCCCAATGCCTGCGCGACAGTTTTCAGGAGTACTTGGCGCTGGTTCGTAAAGGCGCACCGCTCAAGGTCGGCGTCGCCGTCGAGCCGGTGCCCCTGCCCAAGCCGGTTCGCAAGCCGGTACGCAAGGCCAAGCCAAAGCCGGTAGCCAAGACCGTGGCCAAGGCCCAAGGGCGGACCCGGTCTGCGCGCAAACTTGCGGCCTGATCAACCCGCAATGGCAGGGCGGTTGTTCGCCTCAGGCTGATCTGCGCAATAGCGCGCTTTCCCTGGCTGCGTCCAGCGCGCCAGCGCTTCCTCCAGGGGGTCGTCACTGCGCTCCAGTGGCGTGGTGCACAAGCCCAGTACCTGTGCCGCGCCTTGCAGGGCGGCGCGTGCGGCGCGGGAGCTGGAGGTGTCGATGGCCGTAGCTCCGTTT
>CAIPBW010000064.1 GCA_903863395.1 uncultured beta proteobacterium | reverse complement strand
GTGATCCACACCCCGGGTCACGCGGCCAACCACCTGTGCCTGCTGCTGCTCGAAGACGGACTACTGTTCTCGGGCGACCACATCCTCAATGGCAGCACCACCGTGATCGATCCGCCGGACGGCAACATGGCCGACTACCTGGATTCGCTCGACCTCCTGCACCAGATGTGCACGCAGCACGACGTGAGCGCCATCCTGCCCGCGCACGGCCATGTGCTGGCGCACGCGCTGCAGGCGATTGCGCACCTCAAGGCACACCGCCTCACGCGCGAGGCCAAGATCATCGCCGTGATGCAAGCCCACCCGCACGGCACGCTCGACGACTGGCTGCCGCATGCTTACGACGACGTGGATGCGCGAATCTGGCCGGTGGCGCGGCGCTCGCTGCTGGCGCATGTGGAGCGCATCAACGCCCTGCAACTCACCGGGAAGCCGTCTTGACACGCCCGGCAACGCAGAGGCCGCGCTTGGGGCTGGAGCGCAGCGACAAGATGCCCGCCCAGGCCCGCGGAGCCAAGCCCCGTGCTGGCAAGCCCGCGCCGAGCGCTGTTGCACCTGCACCGCACCCCAGCGAGCCCGGCGAGCGCCTGGCCAAGCGCGTGGCGGCCCTGCTGGCGTGCTCGCGGCGCGAGGCCGAGCAGTACATCGAAGGCGGCTGGGTGCAAGTCGATGGTGTGGTGGTGGAAGAGCCCCAGTTCCGCGTGGAGCGCCAGACCATCGCCATCGATCCCGATGCCAGCTTGCTGGCGCTCGCGCCCGTGACCCTGCTGTTGAACAAGCCCGCTGGTGTGCCCTGGGACCAGGCCGCGTCCCTGCTCAACGCAGCGTCGCACTGGGCGCAGGATGGCAGCGCCACGCGCGTACTCAAACACCACTTTCGCAAGCTCGAATGCGCCGTGCCGCTGGAGACCGGTGCCACCGGCCTGATGGCCTTCACGCAGGACTGGCGCACCCAGCGCAAACTGGTCGAGGACCTGGGTGCCATGGAGCACGAACTGATTGCCGAGGTGGCAGGTGCCGTCACGCCCGAAGCGCTCGCGTTGATTGAGCGCCTGCTGCGCGACGAACACCTGGCGCTGCCCCTGGCCAAGGTGAGCGTCAACAGCGCCACGCCCGAGCGCAGCCGACTGCGCTTTGCCGTCAAAGGCGCGCATCCCGGCTTGGTGGCCCACTTGTGCGAGCAAGCCCGCCTACCCCTGACCGCCCTGCGCCGCATCCGCCTGGGCCGCGTGGCGCTCTCCGACCTGCCGCTGGGGCAGTGGCGCTATAGTGGCATAGGCGAACGGTTTTAGTGGCCATCCCTTCAACTGGAGTGCACATGAACAGATTCACACGCTGGAATCCGGCAAGCGCGGCGGACGCCCGTGCATACGGGGTCTGCGCATTTGCGTTTATGACGTTCTCTCTATGCTGTCCCACGGGATGACACACGAGGAAATTCTGGATGACTATCCGGAACTGGAGCCGCAAGACATTTAGGCGGCGTTGACCTACGCCGCAGATCGTGAACACAGGGTGCAGTCGATCGTTGCAGGCCCCTGTATTGGTTGACCGAAGCTCAAAATGGACCATGCGCCGTGGCTTCGTCACTGCGAGCGCAGCGCGGCAGTCCATGCAGTCCGAAAGGCATGGATTGCTTCACTTCGTTCGCAATGACGGGGGCGGTTTGTCCAAAGGTGACTCTCCCGCCGGATGTGCGCCTGCCTCTGCGACTGGTGCTGCTTTAACCGGGCAGCGATTGAGGATGCCTTGATTGGCCAAAATCAGGCCTGCATTGAGGTTACAGCAAGTTTCGGGGCAGCCGATTCCTAAAGCTCCGCGAGTTGCAGCAGTTCTGCTGCCGTGATACCTAAGGCCCGAGACAAACGTAGGATATTCATCAGCGCCACGTTATTTTCACCGCGCTCAATTCCTCCCAGATACGACCGATCGATGTCAGCACTGAGCGCCAACGCCTCCTGCGACAAACCAACTTGCTTGCGCGCATGACGAAGCGCGCCCCCGAGTGCTATTAGCTCCGGGGTGCCAGCATGTTGATTCGACTTCTTTGCCACCCCTCGATAGTCGAGATTTGGCGACTTTCATACCACGGGATATGATACCCAGAAAAAGAGCAGTCGGACAACAAATACCAATCAGAGCGGGAATCGCGCCATGCCGAGTGTTTCTTCGTTGGATCGCCTGCGACGATGGCATGCAGGCGAGCATTAAGACCATCGCAACACATGGAACTCGACAATGAAACATCTCAGGACTATTACGATTTCGCCACTTGCTGCAATGTTGATCGCCTGCGGTGGCGGCGGAAGTAGCGACACCGGGACCGCGACCGCCTTCCCCGTGGACGCCGCCTACACAAAAGTAATGACGACGGCAAACTCTTTTAACGCAACGGCTACAGATGGTGCAGACACCTACACCATGAACCTCTCAATAGCGCCTGCAGCCGACGAGGCTTTTGAAGGCGTAACGAGAAAGAAAGCCTCGCAGTCACTGACCATCAAGAAAAATGGCGCGACCGCAGTTGCAGTCAGCTATGACCAATACTTCAGCGTATCGCCCTTTGTATCAAGAGGTGCCAAATATTCTGACGGAACTTATGGCGTAGCGTCCGGCAGCGGAACTCTGTCGACAAGTGCGAAAATCGGAGACAGCGGACCGTTTGAAAACATCACGTTGTACACGAACTCCACGAAGTCCACAGTAGTCAGCTCTTCCGCTTCAACTTGGGATTTGGAAGCTGCTGATAATGCAAGCACAGCCTACGCATGTGTAAACAGCATCGTA
Organism: uncultured beta proteobacterium; assembly: GCA_903863395.1. Classification (GTDB taxonomy): domain Bacteria; phylum Pseudomonadota; class Gammaproteobacteria; order Burkholderiales; family Burkholderiaceae_C; genus Allorhodoferax. The sequence goes on along the minus strand of CAIPBW010000064.1, from coordinate 324 downwards.
AGAAATTCTGCTGCTGTCATTACCGGCACTGCAACTGGTTGTTTCAAGATTGACAGTGCTGGCAACACTCTTGGCGTCAAGTACACGTTGGCGGTTTCTGGAAAAACACTAAATTTCCGTTAACTGGTTGCCGATTCGACATGAGCGCGCCTACGGGCTCCGTCGGTGCGCTACTTGTCACTTCACGAGCGCCTTTAGAGTCGCGCCCGAGTTGGCCTCAACTGGAGATGTAGTGCTCAAGGTGGCTGATGGTCATCTCGTGGTCGGAGATGATGTCGTTCATGATGTCGCGGATCGAGATCATGCCTACTACCTTGCCGTCAT
>CAIPBW010000063.1 GCA_903863395.1 uncultured beta proteobacterium | reverse complement strand
CCCTTGCGGAACCAGTTGACGGTGAAGATCTTGGGCAGGCTCGCTCCCGAAGCGCTGAGCTTGGCCCCCATGTCGAGCCAGTGCTGGAAGTAGTCGCTCATGTTGTAGCCCATGAAGGGCAACATGGCAAACGGGTCGCGCCGCACCACGCCCTGCTGGCCTGCGGCGGCGGCGGTGGTTTCGGAGCCCATGGTGGCGGCCATGTAAACGCCCTCGATCCAGTCGCGCGCCTCGGTCACCAGCGGCACGGTGGTGGAGCGCCGCCCACCAAAGATGAAGGCGTCAATCGGCACGCCCGCGGCGTCGTCCCATTGGGGGTCAAGCGCCGGGTTGTTGGTCGAGGCCACGGTAAAGCGGGCGTTGGGGTGCGCTGCCTTGGCACCGGTTTCCTGGGCAATGGCCGGGGTCCAGTCCTTGCCTTGCCAGTCGATCAGGTGCGCGGGCAGGCTGCCGGTGTCTTTTTCCATGCCTTCCCACCACACGTCGCCGTCGTCGGTGAGTGCCACATTGGTGAAGATCACGTTCTTGTCCAGGCTCTTCATGCAGTTGGGGTTGGTGTGGTAGTTGGTGCCGGGAGCCACGCCAAAGTAACCCGCTTCGGGGTTGATGGCGTAGAGCTTGCCGTCGGCGTGCGGCTTGATCCAGGCAATGTCGTCACCGATGGTGGTGACTTTCCAGCCCTCAAACCCTTCTGGCGGCACCAGCATCGAGAAATTGGTCTTGCCGCAGGCGCTGGGGAAGGCGGCTGCCAGGTGGTACTTCCTGCCCTGGGGGTTGGTCACGCCCAGAATCAGCATGTGTTCGGCAAGCCAGCCTTGGGCGCGGCCCATGGTGGAGGCGATGCGCAGCGCGAAGCACTTCTTACCCAGTAGGGCGTTGCCGCCGTAGCCCGAGCCGTACGACCAGATCTCCTGCGTTTGCGGGTAGTGCACGATGTACTTGGTCTTGCTGCACGGCCACTTCACATCGGCCTGTCCCTCGGCCAGCGGTGCGCCCACGGTGTGAACGCAGGGCACAAAGCTGCCGTCGGTGCCCATCACGTCAAACACGGCCTTGCCCATGCGCGTCATGATGCGTTGGCTGACCGCCACGTAGGCGCTGTCGGTGAGTTCAATGCCGATGTGCGCAATGTGCGACCCCAGCGGCCCCATCGAGAAAGGCACCACGTACATGGTGCGGCCCTTCATGCAGCCATCAAACAGGGCGGGATTGCCATTTTGGCCGTGCTGCAGCACGGCGCGCATCTCGGCGGGGGCCATCCAGTTGTTGGTGGGACCGGCGTCTTCCTGCCTTTCGCTGCAGATATAAGTGCGGTCTTCCACCCGGGCCACGTCGCTGGGGTCGGAGCAGGCCCAAAAGCTGTTGGGGCGCTTAGCCGGGTTGAGGCGCTTGAAGGTGCCGGCATCGACGAGTTGCTGGCACAGGCGTTGGTACTCTTCTTCGGAGCCATCGCACCAGTAAATCCGGGCGGGTTTGGTCAGGGCGGCCATTTCAGCGACCCAGGCCGTCACTTTGGGGTTCTTGACGTAGCTGGGGGCCTCAATGGAATTGCCCGTAGTGGCAGATGAACTCATGGGTGTTCCTGTATTGAAAAATCGGATTTCTGCACAAAAGCAGAACGAGGATGGGTGGAAGAGACTTTCCGAAACCTGCGGCAGGCTGCTGTTGGCAGCGTCAGACCGAGTTGCATGATTCTAAGAACAGTGGCGGAATTTGTGCGCAGCCTGGGCGCAATAGTTATGCAAAATATGCATAGAAATATGCGCAAGCCCGGAACGACGACGGGCCTCACACCACCTTGGCGTCCATTCCCGCTGCGCTTAACGCCGCCAACAACTCGGCCACATGGGCGTGTCCGCGGGTCTGAACCACCAATTCGACTTCTACGTTCTGGGCCGACAGCATGGT
>CAIPBW010000062.1 GCA_903863395.1 uncultured beta proteobacterium | reverse complement strand
CGACAACTCCGGGTGCCATACCTACAGTAAGGGATTCCTGGCGCTGATCAAACCTGTGATCCGCGAGGCGGCGGTGAATGCGACCTTGGGTAGCCTGCTGCCCAATCTGCAGACTCCCGCCGGTGGTGCGGTTGCATACGACCACCAAGGCGTCGAAGCCGGAAGGTGCAAGACGTGCCACGACGGCCAACACGCCAGCGGCATGCCCGCGCGCCACTTGATGGTGAACAGCTCGTGCGATACCTGCCACCGGTCCACCACCTGGAAGCCGGCCTATTTCAACCATGGCGGCATTGGCGCGAACACCTGTCTGGTCTGCCACAACGGTCTGGGCGCACCGGCCAAGCCCGCTGGGCACTTCATGACGGCGCGCTCGTGCGACAGCTGCCACAAGACGGTGGCGTGGCAGCCGGTGGGCTATTCGCATATTTCGCCCGCGTACAAGCCAGGGGTAGCGGCTGGAACCTGTGTGAGCTGCCATATCACCAACAGCGAAATCATTCCACGGCAAATGCGATCTTCAGACCGAACCAAGCCGATTCCGGTGGGGCCTTGACGTGAAGTACCTCTCAGAACTCATGGCTGGCTGGACCCGCCAACCGCTGCGGTGGGTGGATGCTGGCCGAACATTTGCGCGCGCCGTGGCGTGCCTGGTGCTGTTGCTGGCAGGTGTGGGTGCAGCGGCACAGACGATTGATTCCCTGGACTGGGTACAAGCAGGCGACCGTGTCGTGGCGCGCATCACCTTTGGCGCGAATGTGCGCTTTCTGCGCCAGGCACCAAGCGCCTTGTCCGACTTGCTGCAGGTGAGCTTTGACCTCAGCGCCGCAGACGACACCAGTCTGAGCCCGGCCATGCAGGAGAGCAAGCGCCTGGCAGCGCGCGGGCCGTTGCCTGCCGTTACCCTGACCTATGCGCCGATGACGGCTGCGCGTACCAAGGTCTTGAACCTGCAGTTTGGCAAGCGGGTGCAGGTGCTGGCCAAACAGGGGCCGGATGCACACACGATCGATCTGGAATTTGTCAGCATCGAAGGGCAGGTGGGATCCCTTGCACCACTGCCTGCAATGGCTCAGGAAACCAAGGATCGGCAGTACGCCATCGTTTTGCAGACCTCGCAGGCCCAAGACGCGGGCGAAGCGGTGCGCGTGCCGGCCATGCTGCAGGACTACGTGGTGTTTTCGATGCCACTGCCTGCGCCAGACCAAGGCAAACAGGCCTTGGCGGTAGGCTACTTCAAGACGCAGGAAGAAGCGGATGTGGTGCGCACGCGCATTCTGTCGCGCTTCCCGGATGCCAAAGTGCTTGCGCTCAATCCGCCTGCGGCACCAGTGGTGGCAAGCCCAAGTCAACCGATTGCGCCACCCCCCAGCCCAGCTTCGAGCCTGCCGCCTGCGCGCGCCGAAGCTGCCGAGCCACCCGTGCATACCGACTCCGCACAGCACCACCCCGAGGCGCAAGACCTGCTGGCCCAGGCCCGCAAGGCGATGTCGGAGCAGCGTTACCGTGATGCCGTAGACATCCTCAACCGTGCCTTGCTGCTGCCCCCCAACCCGGCAACGCAGGAATCGCAGGAGTTGATTGGCTTTGCCTGGGAGGGACTGCGTGACTTTGGACGAGCCCGCATCGAATACAAGCTCTACCAACGCCTGTATCCCAACACCGATGGCGCGCAACGCATTGCCGAGCGGCTCGAAACCCTGGGCAGTGGCGAGGTGACGGCCGCAGTTGCCAGTGCCGACGCACGCGGGACTTCCGGATTTTCCTACTCCGGTGGCATCTCGCAGTACTACTACGGCGGCAGTTCCAAGTCGGATTCACTGGTCAATATCTCCGCCGGGATTGACCAGAATACGCTGAGCCAAACCAACCAATCGGCGCTGGTAACCAGTCTGGATTTAACCGGGCGCTACCGGGGTGAAACGTCGGAGACAAGGCTGGTGCTGCGCGGTAATTCTTCCAGCAACTTTGTTGCCACTTCCAAGGCGCAAAGTTCCTTGAACGCGGCCTACGTGGACTACCGCAATCTCAACAACCGCCTTGGCCTGCGCGTGGGTCGGCAGTCGGCCATTGCCGGGAGCATGTTTGGCTTGTTTGACGGAGTTTCGGTCTCCATGCCGGTTGCCGGGGACTTCAAGCTCAGCGGCTCGGTGGGGGTGCCCGCCAACATGCTGGTGTCGGCACCGTCACAGCAGTTGCTGGGCGTGATGCTGGAGGCCGACAATCTGTTTGAGCGTTGGGGTGGAAGCCTGTCGCTGGTAGACCAGCGCACCGAGGAGATCTCGGACCGCCGTGCGCTTGGCATGGAGGTGCGCTACTTTGGCGAGGGCATGTCGGTGTTCTCGCAACTCGATTACGACCTCAATTTTGAGAAGATCAACGCCTTTACGCTGCAGGGCTCGATGCAGGGGCCGATGGATACCTCGATTACGCTGCTGGTCGATGACCGCAAGGCACCTTCGCTGCAGTTGAGCGACGCCTTGATCAGCTCCGGCGCGACCTCGCTCAAGACCTTGTTGCAGTTGCGCAGTCTGGCCGAAGTGCAGGACCTTGCCCTGGGGACGGCGGCCCAGGCGCGCCAGGCCATGCTCAGTGTTTCGCGCGCCTTGTCGCCCAAGTGGCAGTCGTCGGCGGATATCCGCTACAGCGAGATTGGCGAACTGCCGGCAGTGGGCAACTTCCAGGCCATGCCCGCTACCGGTGCCCAGTACACGTTCTCGATGCAGCTCACCGGCTCCAATCTGTACTCCAGCCGCGACATCAATGGCTTCAATCTGAGTTTCCTCAACAGCGCGTCAGCGCAGGGCACCCAGCTCTCGTACAACAACCTGACCGGCTTTCTTGACAACAAGGCCGCCGTGGAGTTTTCGCTCAGCCTGTACACGCAAACCGACAATGCTTCCACCAAGGTGAACCGGATCTCACCCGGTGTGCGCCTGTCGTACAAGTTGTCCGAGCGCGCCAGCATCATGGGCGAAACCATCTATGAGCAGTCGACCACCGAAGGACTGACCAGCCACGACAACTCTTCTGCCTACTTCTTCTACGTCGGGTACCGGTATGACTTGTTCTAGCAGGACGCGATTACCAGGCACGCGTTGTACCAGGCATGCAATGCCACGGGGGCCGCGATGCGCTTGCCACTGATCTCCCACACCAGGCCGAATAGTACGGCGGGCAGGGCAACCCACAGAGCAAGGGGTGCGCTTTGAACCAGTGCGTGCGTCAGCCCGAACAGTGCGGCCGAGGCCAGGTTGGCCAGGCTCAGCCAACCCCATTGTCGTGTGAGGTGGCGCTGGACATGGCTGTGTACGCCAAGCCGGAAAATAATTTCTTCGGCCACGGGCGCCACCAACAGCAGCACCAGCCAGCCGCTGGTCTGGCAGGCGTTGTTGGCCAGCAGGTGGCCGCTGCGACCCAGCACCCAGGCACCTACGGGTCCACCAAGCGCGCACAGGGCATAGATCGTCAGGCGCGACGTGGCGGATCGGGCTGGGCTTGGGCGCATCGTGGCGGGATCATAGCGGTGTTGTTGTGCGCCTGCGCTGCTCCAGCCATGGCTGCACTGGGCGAGGCGCAGTCTTCCACCCACGTGGACAGCATGCGCATGGCGGCACGCCGTCACATTGACCAGAAAGGTGTGTACGCGGTGCATCGGTTAACGATGCAGGATGGCTCGCAGGTGCTGGAGTACGCATCCAGTGGCGGCGTGGTCTTTGCCGTGAGTTGGAAGACACAGTACAAACCCAATGTCGCCGCGCTGTTGGGCTCGTCGTACCCCAGCTATGCGGTGGCGGTGCGCGCACAGGGGCAGCGCGGCGGCATTCAACGCCATTTTTTGCACGAAGGCTCGGACCTGGTGGTCAAGTCCCACGCGCACCTGAACGTGTTTTCGGGGGTGGCGTACCGGCGCTCCCTGCTACCCGCCGGACTCAGGCCGGACCAGATTGAATAGGGCAGGGCGCATGTTCAAGGGATTGCTGTCAATACTGGTGGCTTCAGTGCTGCTGCTGGGGTGCGGTGGAGGGGAGAACTCGAGCGTCACCACCATCACCGGAGGGGGGCAACAGGGGCCGCAGGCTGGGCCTGTTATTCGCGCGGCGTTTGTTGCGCTGGACAACAACCTGGAGGTGGTGGTGGACGCAGGCCCGACCGACGGTTTCTCGCTGGCCCAGGCCAACATCCTGTACGCCACCGTCACGGTGTGCGAGCCCGGCAGCAGCTTCAACTGCCAGACTATCGACCACATCCAGGTGGACACCGGTTCCGTGGGGTTGCGCGTGCTCGCGAGCAAGGTAAAGGCCTTGAAT
>CAIPBW010000061.1 GCA_903863395.1 uncultured beta proteobacterium | reverse complement strand
CTCTACCAGGAGTCGGCCGGACGCAAGACCAAGGACAAGGCCATCACCATCCTGCAAGGGCGCACGGTGGGCGGCACCACCACGGTTAACTGGACCAGTTCGTTTCGCACCCCGGCCACCACGCTTCAGTTCTGGCAGGAGCGCTTTGGCCTAGCCGACTACACCACCGAGGCACTCAAGCCCTTTTTCGAACAGGCTGAAGAGCGCCTGTTCATTAGCCCCTGGCCGACACCCCCCAACGAAAACAACGAGTTGCTGCGCCGAGGCGCGAGCAAGCTTGGCATTTCGTCGGGCATCATCTCGCGCAACGTCAAGGGTTGCTACAACCTGGGCTCGTGCGGACTGGGGTGCCCGACCAACGCCAAGCAGTCGATGCTGGTCACCACCCTGCCCAGCGCGCTCGACGCTGGTGCCACCTTGCTGGTGGAAACGCGCGCGCAAAAGTTCGACATTGCCAATGGCCGCATCACCAGCCTGCAGTGCATCGCCGTCAAGCCCAACGCCGCTCCCGCCCATGCCGGGGCACCGGCCACGCAAGTGATCGCCAAGCACTATGTGCTGGCCGGTGGCGCGATCAACTCACCGGCCCTGCTGCTGCGCTCCAAGGCACCCGATCCGCACCAGCGGCTGGGCATCCGCACCTTCCTGCACCCGGTGGCCATTACCACGGGGGTGATGCCGCACACCGTGGCGGCGTGGGACGGTGCGCCCCAGTCGGTGTACTCCGACCACTTTCTGGGCACGCAGGCGATTGACGGGCCGATTGGCTTCAAGATCGAAGTGGCGCCGCTGCATCCGGTGTTCTTTGGCGCCAACCTGCCCGGCTTTGGCGAAAAGCAGGCGCAATTGTTCCGCCAGTACCCGCAGGCCAACGTCATGCTGGCGTTGATGCGCGACGGCTTTCACGAACAGGCCGCAGGCGGCAAGGTTGAGCTCAAGGGCGATGGCTCGCCCCTGCTCGACTACCCGCTCACCGACTACGTGCTCGACGGCGCGCGCCGCTCGATGCTGGCCATGGCCCAGATCCAGTTTGAAGCCGGTGCGAAGGCGGTTTACCCGGGCCACGAAATGGCCGACGGCTACACCACCTGGGCCCAGGCCAAGCAGGCGATTGAAGCGCTGCCGATGAAGCCCCTGCTCACCCGGGTTGGCAGCGCCCACGTCATGGGTGGTTGCGGTATGGCCGGCGACGAAAAGCACGGCGTAACGCGCGCCGATGGCCAGCACTGGCAGCTTGAGAACCTGTCGATTCACGACGGTTCGATCTTCCCCACCAGCATTGGTGCCAATCCGCAACTGTCGATCTACGGCACCGTCAACCGCCTGGCGCAAGGCCTGGCCAAACGCCTCAGCGGCAAGGCTGTCACTCTGGTCTGAGACCCCCCTGCGCTGCCCGTCCGACCCTGGTGGCGCAGGTTTTTTCAAACCCGGCTAGTATGGCCGGTGTGTTCCATTCTTCCCTGCAAGAGACTCCATGAAACTCTACTACTCCCCCGGCGCCGGCTCCCTGTCCCCGCACATCGTCCTGCACGAGGCGGGCCTGCGTTTTGAG
>CAIPBW010000060.1 GCA_903863395.1 uncultured beta proteobacterium | reverse complement strand
TGCCGGTGGCGGCGACCTGAGCGCCAATCCGCGCCTGCGGTTGGCGGTGGACAAGGCCAAGGCCGCCAATATGCCCGCCGACCGCGTCAAGTACAACATCGACAAGGCCACGGGCAACGCCGAGGGCGTGAGCTACGAGGAGATCCGCTACGAGGGCTATGGCATCGGCGGTGCCGCCATCCTGGTGGACACTATGACCGACAACCGCGTGCGTACCGTGGCCGAAGTGCGCCACGCGTTCAGCAAGCACGGCGGCAACATGGGCACCGAGGGTTCGGTGGTGTTCCAGTTCAAGCACTGCGGCCAGTTGATCTATGCCCCCGGCACGAGCGAGGACAAGGTCATGGAAGTGGCGCTGGAGGCCGGTGCCGATGACGTGATTACCGATGAGGATGGTGCCATTGAGGTGCTGACCGCCGTGGCTGACTTTGAAGCCGTCAAGCAGGCGCTGGAAGCCGCCGGTCTGGTAGCCGACGATGCCGGCGTGACCATGCGCGCGGAAAACACCATCGAGTTGTCGGACGAAGACGCGCAGCGCATGCAAAAGCTGCTCGATGTGCTCGAAGACCTGGACGACACCCAGGACATTTACCACAACGCCGCCCTATGAGCCGTGTCAACCGCCTGTGCGCGCTGGCAGTCGGTTTGCGCCGCGCGCACGCCAACAGGAGTCAGGCATGAAAGTCTTGGTCGTGGGTGGCGGCGGGCGCGAACACGCCTTTGCCTGGAAGCTGGCCCAGTCGGCGCGGGTGCAGATGGTCTATCTGGCGCCGGGCAATGGCGGCACGGCAGTCGATGCGCGCTACCAGAACGTGCCCATTACCGACGTGGTGGCACTGCGCCAATGGGCCCAGGACAACCGCATTGGCCTGACCGTGGTCGGCCCCGAGGGGCCGCTGGCGGCGGGCGTGGTGGACGAGTTCCGCCAGCACGGTCTGCGCATTTTTGGCCCCACCCGGGCAGCGGCGCAGTTGGAGAGTTCCAAGGCGTTTAGCAAGGCGTTCATGCGCCGCCACGGCATTCCCACCGCCGAGTACGACACGTTTTCCGATCCGGTTGCGGCCCACCACTACGTTGCCCAAAAGGGCGCGCCGATTGTGGTCAAGGCCGACGGACTGGCTGCTGGCAAGGGCGTGGTGGTGGCCATGACGCTGGACGAGGCGCATGCCGCGATTGACTTCATGCTGGGCGACAACACCCTGGGCGTGGCGCACAACGAAGGCGGCGCGCGCGTGGTGATTGAAGAATTTCTGGAAGGCGAAGAAGCCAGCTTCATGGTGATGTGCGACGGGCGCAACGTGCTGGCGCTGGCCACCAGCCAGGACCACAAGCGCCTGCTCGATGGCGACCAGGGCCCCAACACCGGCGGCATGGGGGCTTACTCGCCCGCGCCGGTGGTCACGCCCAAGGTGCACGCACGCGCGATGCGCGAGATCATTTTGCCCACCATCAAGGGGATGGAAAAAGACGGCATTCCCTACACCGGCTTCCTGTACGCGGGCTTGATGATCGACGCACAGGGCGGCGTCAAGACGCTGGAGTTCAATTGCCGCATGGGCGACCCCGAGACCCAGCCAATTTTGATGCGCCTGAAAAGCGATTTTCTGGAGGTGCTGCTGGCCGCTACCGAGCCCGGCGCAGGCCAGGCATTTGAGCAATTGGAACTGGACTGGGACCGCCGTACCGCGCTGGGTGTAGTGCTGGCGGCGCACGGCTACCCGCTGTCGCCGCGCAAGGGAGACGTACTGCGCGGATTGCCCTCTGAGGCGAGCGACGCCGTGGTGTTTCACGCCGGAACCACCCTCGTGCAAGGCCAACTCCAGACCTCGGGTGGCCGGGTGCTGTGCGTAACGGCGCTGGGCGACAGCGTGCGGCTGGCGCAGGCTCGGGCCTACCAGGCGTTGAACGGTATCCACTTTGACGGCATGCAGTTCCGCACCGACGTCGGCCACCGTGGCATCAAACATTCATGAGCACAGCAGCAATGAGCGCACCCTTGACCGAACCCACCCGCGCCGTTGGCGACTACCTGCAAGCGCTGCAACTGCGCATTACCGGCGCTGTGGCCGACATCGATGGCGGCAGCTTTGTGGTGGACCCCTGGGAAAAAGCGCCGGGCGAGCCACTGCAGGGCCGGGGCATCACCCGCATCCTGGAAGGCGGAGCGGTGTTCGAGCGCGCGGGCTGCGGCTTTTCGCACGTGCGCGGCCCGGCCTTGCCGCCTTCGGCCACCCAGCACCGCCCTGACCTGGCGGGCGCGCCGTTTGAGGCGCTGGGCGTGTCGCTGGTGTTTCACCCACGCAACCCGCATGTGCCCACGGTACACATGAATGTGCGCATGATCTGTGCCGCGCAACCGGGCCAGGAACCGGTGTGCTGGTTTGGCGGCGGCATGGACCTCACGCCCTACTATGGGCAGGAAGAGGATGTGCGCCATTTCCATGCCGTTTGCCGCGACGCTTTGGCACCCTTTGGTGCGGACAAGTACCCGCGCTTCAAGCAGTGGTGCGATGAGTATTTCTTCCTCAAGCACCGCAACGAGCAGCGCGGCGCGGGCGGCATCTTTTTTGACGACTTTGCCGAGGGCGGCTTTGACAACGGCTTTGCCTTGATGCGCGCGGTCGGCGACGCTTTTCTGAACGCCTATATGCCGATTGTCGAGCGGCGCAAGGACACAGCGTATGGCACGCAGCAGCGCGAGTTTCAGCTCTACCGGCGTGGGCGCTACGTGGAATTCAATCTGGTGTGGGACCGGGGCACGCACTTTGGCTTGCAGTCGGGCGGGCGCACCGAGTCCATCCTGCTGTCGATGCCGCCGCTGGTGAGCTGGTCGTACCGGCCCACGCTCACGCCGGGGTCGGCCGAAGAGGCGCTGTACCACCAGTTTCTGGTGCGACGGGACTGGGTTTGAGTGCACCCTCGGTTGCGAAAAGGGTAGGTGTCTT
>CAIPBW010000059.1 GCA_903863395.1 uncultured beta proteobacterium | reverse complement strand
GATTCGCAAATGCGTGGCCTGGACCTGGAAGGTCAAGCTCAGCCTGTCGACCGAGCGCGACCTGTTTTCGCGCCTGCGTGAGAACGCCGAGAAGGTGGCGATCAAGGTGTTTGCCGACAACCTGCGCGACTTGCTGCTTGCCGCCCCGGCCGGGCCGCGCGTGGTGATGGGGCTGGACCCCGGCATCCGCACCGGCGTCAAGGTGGCGGTGGTGGATGCCACCGGCAAGCTGGTGGACACCGCCACCGTTTATCCACACGAGCCGCGCCGCGATTGGGACGGCTCCTTGCATGCGCTGGCTGCGTTATGCCAGCACCATGGCGTCAATCTGATCGCCATCGGTAACGGCACGGCCAGTCGCGAAACCGACCGGCTGGCCGCTGACCTGATTGCGCGCCTGGGGCAGGGCGGTGGGGCGGCCATCGACAAGGTGGTGGTGAGCGAGGCGGGTGCTTCGGTCTATTCGGCCAGCGAGTTTGCCTCGCAGGAAATGCCCGATGTGGACGTGAGCCTGCGCGGTGCGGCCAGCATTGCACGCCGCTTGCAAGACCCGCTGGCCGAACTGGTCAAGATCGATCCCAAGTCGATTGGCGTGGGCCAATACCAGCACGACGTCAACCAGAGCGAACTCGCGCGCATGCTCAACACCGTGGTTGAGGACTGCGTGAATGCCGTCGGTGTTGACCTCAATACCGCCAGTGTGCCGCTGCTTGCGCGGGTGTCGGGCTTGACCGGCACGGTCGCCAAGTCGCTGGTGCGCTGGCGCGAAGCCCATGGTGCCTTTGCCAACCGCAGCGCGCTGCGCCAGGTGACTGGTCTGGGGGCCAAGACCTTTGAGCAGTGCGCCGGTTTTCTGCGCATCCGGGGTGGCGACAACCCGCTGGACATGACCGGCGTACACCCCGAAACCTATCCCGTGGTCGAGAAAATCATCGCCAGCACCGGCAAGCCGGTGGCCGAACTGATGGGCCGCAGTGACGTGCTCAAGACCTTGCGGCCCGAGCTGTTTGCCACCGACGGCATTGGCGTCATCACGGTCAAGGACATTCTGGTTGAGCTGGAAAAACCCGGGCGCGACCCGCGTGGCCACTTCAAGGTGGCGCGCCTGGCGGCCGGGGTGGAAGACATCACCGACCTCAAGGAGGGCATGGTGCTCGAAGGCACGGTCAGCAACGTGGCCGCCTTTGGCGCGTTTGTGGACCTGGGCGTGCACCAGGACGGACTGGTGCACGTGAGCCAGTTGGCGCACAAGTTTGTGAACGACGCGCGCGAAGTGGTCAAGACCGGCGACGTGGTGCGGGTGCAGGTGGTGGAGGTGGATGTAGCGCGCAAGCGCATTTCGCTCACCATGAAGATCGGCGCCGCGCCAACCCGCCCCGCCTCCGAACGCGGCAGCGCACAGCGCTACCGGCCACCCACCCCGCAGGAGCGCACCCCCGCCAACTCAGCCATGGCCCAGGCCTTTGCCCGGCTCAAAAGCCATTGAGAAATCCTGATCACCTCCCTGTCATTGCGAGCGCAGCGCGGCAGTCCATGCGGTCAGAAAGTCATGGATTGCCACGCTTC
>CAIPBW010000058.1 GCA_903863395.1 uncultured beta proteobacterium | reverse complement strand
GGTGAACTACGGCCATCTGGGCGACGGCAACCTGCACTACAACGTGCAGGCCCCGCAAGGCAGCGATGCGCAAGCCTTTTTGCGTGACCAGGAAGCTGGCGTCAACGCCATCGTTTACGAACAGGTGCAACGCTACAACGGCTCGATCTCGGCCGAGCACGGCATCGGCAGCCTCAAGCGCGACAAACTCGAGCAGCACAAGTCCCCGGTGGCGCTGGACATGATGCGCGCCATCAAGCACGCGCTTGATCCCCACAACCTGCTCAACCCGGGGCGCATGCTGCGCTTGTGAGAACAAACGGCTACTGCGGCAACACCCAGCCTGCGCATATACTGTGCGCAACGTGGATGGAGAAATCCCATGCTTCACTTTGAGAATGCGCCCAAGAAGGCAACCAACCTGTCCTTGAATTCCAAGGTGCTTGAAGCCGCGCGCGCAATGGGGATCAACATCTCGCAAACCGTGGATGCCTTGCTGGCCGGTGAGATACAGCGGCGTTATTGGGAACAATGGAACGAGGAAAACAAGGACGCAATCGACGCCTACAACAAGCGCATCGAATCCGAAGGCTTGCCGCTGGACCGCTACCGTAGCTTCTGAATCCCCCATGGCAAAGTTTCACGTCTACCGCCATCCTGATCGGGCGCTGCGCAAGAAGACGCCGTTTCTGCTCGATGTGCAAAACGACTTCATTGACCGAGTTGCCAGCCGCGTGGTGATACCGCTGCGCGACGCCACAGCCTTCGGGCCGCGCATGCGCGACTTGAACCCGTCGTTTATGGTGTCGGGCCAGGAAGTCGTGCTCGATACTACGGCACTGGCGGCGTTTCCAGCCAGCGGATTGACCACCCCCGTAACAAGCCTGGCCCACGATGGCGCAACCATCGTGTCAGCTCTGGACACACTTTTTGGTTCCTTTTGAAATGACTAACCCTTCGCGCCCCGTGCGCTCCCAGTACGAAGATTTTCTGCGCCACGTGGATGGCCACGGTGTGGCCAAGATGGACCGCACGGGCACCGGCACCAAGAGCGTGTTTGGCTACCAGATGCGCTTTGACCTCAACGAGGGTTTCCCGCTGGTCACCACCAAGAAAGTGCACCTGCGCTCCATCATCCAGGAACTGCTCTGGTTTTTGACCGGGTCGTCCAACAACAACTGGCTCAAAGAGCGCGGCGTGAGCATCTGGGACGAATGGGCGCGCGACGACGGCGACCTCGGCCCGGTCTATGGTGTGCAGTGGCGCAGTTGGCCCACGCCCGACGGCGGCCACATCGACCAGATTGCCCAGGTCATCCACACACTCAAGACAAACCCCGATTCGCGCCGCATCATCGTCAGCGCCTGGAACGTGGCCGAACTCGGCAAGATGGCGCTGATGCCCTGCCACGCCTTCTTCCAGTTCTATGTGGCCCCGCCGACGCAAGCCAGCGGCAAGGGCAAACTGAGCTGCCAGCTCTACCAGCGCAGCGCCGACATCTTTCTGGGCGTGCCCTTCAACATTGCCAGCTACGCCCTGCTCACCCACATGGTGGCGCAGCAGTGCGACCTGGACGTGGGCGACTTCATCTGGACCGGTGGCGATTGCCACATCTACAGCAACCACGCCGAGCAGGTGGCGCTGCAACTGAGCCGCGCGCCCTTAGCCTACCCCACACTGGTAATCAAACGCCGCCCCGACTCGCTGTTCGACTACCAGTACGAAGACTTCGAGGTGCTGGGTTACGAATCTCACCCCGCCATCAAGGCGCCGGTGGCGGTCTGAATACGCCATGCAACTGCACCTGATTTTTGCGCGCGCCTCCAATGGCGTCATCGGCAAGGACGGTGGCCTGCCCTGGCATTTGCCCGAGGACATGGCGCACTTCAAGCGCCTGACCATGGGCTGCCCGGTGATCATGGGGCGCAAGACCTGGGACTCGCTGCCGCCGCGCTTTCGGCCCCTGCCAGGGCGCAGCAACGTGGTCGTCACGCGCCAGCCGGACTGGCACGCCAGTGGCGCGCAAAGCGCCTTGAGCTTGCAACAAGCGCTACAAATATGTGAGCAGGCGGAGCACGTCTGGGTCATCGGCGGCGCGCAGTTGTACACCCTGGCAGAGCCGCTCGCGCAAAGCGCCGAGATCACCGAAATCGACGCCCCCTTTGAAGGCGACGCCTTCGCCCCCAGCTTGGGGCCGCAGTGGATCGAAACTGCGCGCGAGCGACACCAGTCCGCCACCGGGCTCGCCTACTCTTTTGTCAGCTATCACCACCAAACCCAAACTACCGCTTCAGGAATTTGAAATGTCAGCAGACGGATTTCACGTGCACGGCCCGCACGACCACAAACTCGAACACGCCCAGCAGGGCGGGCATGGCGACCACGGCGGCGCAGGCATGGTCAACCAGATCGCCATGTTCACCGCCATCATTGCCACCGTGGGCGCGATCTTCTCGTACATGGGCGGAGCAACGCAAGCCAATGCCGGCCTGTACAAGAACAACGCAGCCATCAAGAAGACCGAAGCCTCCAACCAGTGGAATTACTACCAGTCCAAGAGCACCAAGCAGTCGCTGGCCGAACTCGCGCGCGACCTCGCCCCCGCCGAACGCAAGGAAGAGTTGCAGGGCAAAGTGGAGCGCTACGAAAAGGAAAAGGGCGAGATCAAGACCGTGGCCGACAAGCTTGAAGCCGAGGCCACCGAGTGGGAGCACCAAAGCGATGAGCAGATGCACCAGCACCACCGCTGGGCCCAGGCCACCACCGCCTTGCAGGTTGCCATTGCGCTGGCGGCGATTGCGCTCTTGACCAAGAAGAAGTGGCTCGAATACGCCATGTTTGTCGTCGGCGCACTGGGTACGGCGGTGGGTGTGGCGGCACTGCTGCACCTGTAAGCCTTACCGGACGCAACGCCATGCAACTTGCCACCTGGAACGTCAACTCACTCGGCGTGCGCCTGCCGCAGGTGCTGGAGTGGCTGCGCGCGCATCCGGTCGATGTGCTGGCGCTGCAGGAACTCAAGCTCACCGACGACAAATTTCCTGCCGATGCCTTTGCGGCCGAAGGCTACCAGGCGCAATGGTTTGGCCAAAAAACCTACAACGGCGTGGCCCTGCTCACGCGCACAGCCACCAGCGATGTGGTGCGCAACATCCCCGGCTTTGCCGACGACATGGCGCGCGTCATCACCGCCACCGTGCCCGACCCGGTCGCAGCGCCCGGGTCGTCCGACGGGATACGGGTGATTGGCGCCTATTTCCCCAACGGGCAGGCTCCGGGAACCGACAAGTTTGAGTACAAGATGGCGTGGCTTGATGGCCTGCGCGCCTGGTTGCGAGAGGAACTCACACGGTACCCCAAGCTGGTGCTGATGGGCGACTTCAACATCACCTTTGATGACCTCGATGTCTGGGACCCGGTGGGCATGCACGAGCAAATCCACTGCACCGAGGACGAGCGCTACCACCTGCGCGCGCTGGTAGCCTTGGGGCTGGCCGACAGTTTCCGGTTGTTTACGCAACCGCCCAAGAGCTATTCATGGTGGGACTACCGCGACATGGGGTTCCGGCGCAACCGCGGCCTGCGCATCGACCACATCCTGGTAAGTGCCGCGCTGAAGGAGCGCGCGCGTGCCTGTCAGGTGGACCGCACCCCACGCAAAAACGAGCGCCCGAGCGACCATGCCCCGGTCGTTCTGACGCTCGATTCGCTATAAGTTTGGTAGCACTTCAGGCAAGCACGCTGTCCACGCTGACGTAGGCCAGACCCAGGTCGTGGGCAACGGCTTCGTAGGTGACCTTGCCTTCGCACACGTTGAGTCCGTTGCGCAGGTGCACGTTGTCACGCAGAGCAGCTTTCCAGCCCTTGTCGGCCAGCGCCACGGCGTGGCCGATGGTGGCGTTGTTCAGGGCAAAGGTTGAAGTGCGCGCCACGGCACCGGGCATGTTGGCCACGCAGTAGTGCACCACCCCGTCAACCACGTACACCGGATCGGCATGGGTGGTGGCGTGCGAGGTTTCAAAGCAGCCACCCTGGTCGATGGCCACGTCCACAATCACGGCGCCCTTCTTCATGCGCGCGATGTGGTCGCGCGTTACCAGCTTGGGAGCGGCAGCGCCCGGAACCAGTACACCACCGACCACCAAGTCGGCGTCGAGCACGGCTTCTTCAATGCTGGCAGCGGTGGAGTACACGGTGCTGATGCGGTTGCCAAACACCAGATCGAGCTGGCGCAGGCGGTCCACACTCTTGTCGAGCACGGTCACGCGCGCGCCCATGCCAACGGCCATTTGCAGCGCATTGGTGCCGACCACGCCGGCACCAATGATGGCCACATGGCCGGGTGCCACGCCGGGCACGCCACCGAGCAGCAAGCCGCGTCCACCGTGGGCTTTTTCCAGATAGGTGGCACCGGCTTGAATCGCCATACGCCCGGCCACTTCGCTCATGGGCGCAAGCAAGGGCAAGCCGCCACCGGGCCCGGTAATGGTTTCGTAGGCAATGCACACGGCACCCGACTTGACCAGTGCGGCGGTCTGCTCGGGGTCTGGAGCCAGGTGCAGGTAGGTGTAGAGAATCTGACCGGGGCGCAGCATGGCGCATTCCACCGGTTGCGGCTCCTTGACCTTCACGATCATCTCGGCACGCTCAAAAATTTCGGCCGCGCTGGCCAGCATTTGCGCGCCTGCTGCCACATACTGGGCATCGTCCAGACCGATGGCCGTGCCGGCGTTTTGCTGCACCATCACCTGGTGGCCGTGGGCGACGAGCTCGCGCACGCTTGCAGGGGTGAGGCCGACCCGGTATTCGTGGTTCTTGATTTCCTTGGGTACTCCAATGCGCATCGCTATCTCCAGTGTGGTTAGTCTGAAGTGCGATTGTGCGCAATTCCAAGGAATTAAGTAGTAATATTACTTAAAATCAATAACGATTAGAAATGCTTATTCAAGGCCCAGTTCCTGGATCTTGCGGGTAATGGTGTTGCGGCCAATGCCGAGTTTCTGCGCCGCCTCGATACGCCGCCCCTTGGTATTGGCGAGTGCTGCCTGAATCAGACGCGATTCAAAGCGCCGTGAAAGCGTATCCCAGACCTCGGTGCTGCCACTGCCCAGCAGTGCCGTGGCTTCAATCTGCAAATCCGCTTCCCACCCAGCCGAATCATGGAGCGTGCCGCTCGACGCAAACGCTGGCTGCGGCGTCGGCACAGCGATGGCCATGGGAGCGCACGCGCCCTCGATTCCAACAGCCGCGCGCTCCACCGGTACCGCCATGGCGGCTGTTGCATCGGGCAGCACCATGCCCACTTCGGGCGGCAAGTCCTTGGGCTCAATCACCTGCGACGGTGCCATGACAGTGAGCCAGTGGCAGACGTTTTCGAGCTGGCGCACGTTGCCCGGAAAGGCAAAGCCCTCCAGCAACACCAATGCGGCGTCTGAAATACGCTTGGGCTCCACGCCAAGTTGCTTGGCGCTTTGCTGCATGAAGTGGCGTGCCAGCACGGCAATGTCCTCCTTGCGCTCGCGCAGAGGCGGCAAGCGCAATCGGATCACATTGAGCCGGTGGAACAAATCCTCGCGGAACGCACCATCTTTGACACGCCGCTCCAGATCCTGGTGCGTGGCTGCGATCACGCGCACGTTGGTCTTGACGGCGCTGTGACCACCGACGCGGTAATAGTGCCCGTCACTCAGGACACGCAGCAATCGGGTCTGCAGATCAAACGGCATGTCGCCAATCTCATCCAGGAAAAGCGTACCGCCATCAGCCTGCTCAAAGCGGCCACGGCGCATGGTCTGCGCACCGGTAAAGGCTCCGCGCTCATGACCAAACAGTTCGCTCTCGAGTAGGTCCTTGGGGATGGCCGCCGTATTGATGGCCACAAACGGCCCGTTGGCGCGCGGTGAGTGCTTGTGCAGGGCGCGCGCAACAAGCTCCTTGCCGGAGCCGGATTCGCCGGTAATCATCACCGTAACGTTGCTTTGCGACAGGCGTCCGATGGCGCGAAATACATCCTGCATGGCAGGTGCCTGCCCAAGCATTTCGGGCGCTTCGGCCATGCGCTCTTCGGCCACTTCCTCGCGCTGGCTCTCTTCCACCGCGCGGCGAATCAGTTCCACTGCCTTGGGCAGATCAAACGGCTTGGGCAGGTACTCGAATGCGCCGCCCTGGAAGGCGCTTACGGCGCTGTCCAGGTCCGAGTACGCGGTCATGATGATGACCGGCAAGCCCGGGTGCTTGGCCTTGACTTTTTCCAGCAGTTCCAAGCCCGAGCCACCGGGCATGCGGATGTCGCTCACCAGAACCTGGGGGCCGTCTTCTTCACCATCCAAGCTCAGTGCGGCGAGCACATCGCGCGAGTTGGAAAAGCTGCGTGTTGGCAGGTGTTCGCGCAACAAGGCTTTTTCGAGCACGAATCGTATCGACTGGTCATCATCGACGATCCAAATGGGCTTCATTGTGTTGCGCTCCTTTAGGCTGCTCGGGACAGTTGGCTGCCGCACGCATTGCAGCAACGCTGTCCTCCATTGTTCAGGGCAACGGAATCAGGATCTTGAATTCCGTACGGCCTGGCACGCTATCGACCTCGATCAAGCCGCGATGTTGCTGCACAAAGGTTTGCGCCAATGTCAGCCCCAGCCCTGAACCGCCTTCCCTGCCCGACACCAGCGGATAGAAAATGCGGTCTTTGATCGAATCTGGCACACCAGGTCCGTTGTCGATCACATGCAATTCCAGTGCCAACCGGTAGCGCTGCTTACCAAAGGTTACCTGTCGCGCCACGCGCGTTAAAAAAATCAACTCCGCGTCGCCCGCCTCAATGCGCTCGGACAGCGCCTGACAGGCGTTGTGGGCGATGTTGAGCACGGTCTGGATCAGTTGTTCGCGGTCGCCCCGGAACTCGGGGATCGACGTGTCGTAGTCGCGCACCACATGCAAGCCCTTGGGGAACTCGGCCAGAATCAGCGAACGCACACGCTCGCACACTTCGTGGATATTGACATCGCCCACCATGTGCGGAAGCCGGTGCGGCGCCAGCAGCCGGTCCACCAGGCTTTGCAGCCGATCGGCCTCGTGGATGATGACCTGGGTGTATTCGATCAGTTCGCGCGATTCGATCTCCATCTCCAGCAACTGCGCCGCCCCACGTATCCCGCCCAGCGGGTTCTTGATTTCGTGCGCCAGGTTGCGGATGAGCTCCTTGTTGGTCTGCGCCTGCTCGGCCACGCGCTCTTCGCGATCCTGGCGCGTCTGCTTTTCCAGCGGGACCATTTCGACCATGATCTCGTCCACCGGCTCGGGGCGCGAAATGGTGACGTGCACGGGAATGGGGTCGTAGCCCATGCGGCGCAGCCAGGCATCAAAGCGCACCACGGTAAAGCCATTGTCGTTGGCACCCTCCAGCGCCAACTGCAACTGCGCCGGTTCGGTGAACAGCTCGGCCAGACTGGTGCCTACGATGGCACGCCGTGACATGCCCAGCGCTGCCTCCAGGCCCGCGTTGGAGAACAGCACTTGTGCATTGGGTTGCACCACCGCCACCAGCGCGGCCAGCAAGTCAAAGGAATGGAATCGGCTTGGCGTATTCACTGCTTCGCAGGAGCACTGCCGGGTGCCCCAGCCACACGCGCGAGTTCGCGCCGCAGGCCAGCAATATCGCTCTCGATGCGCGCGATGGCGGCCTTGAGCTCTGCCACACGATCCAGGTACTTCTGGTTGTTGCGCGACTCTGGCCCAAGACGCTCGGGCTCGCCGTTGTTGTATTCACCGAGAAGTTCAGCGCGACGCGCCTCGGCCTTCTTCAACTCGGCTTCCAGAATACGCCGCGCATCGGAATCCTTGGCGCGCTGATCCGCTGCATCCACGCGCTGCCCGGCCGACGCTGCCGGTGCCGACGCGGGTGGATTGGGTCGGTGCGATTGCACAATGGTGACGTTGCCACCCGAAATGAGCTTGCAATTCTTGGCCTGCTCCTGCGTCACCGTGTTGGTGTATTCATTGCCGCAGCGGTAGATGCGGTCTTGGGCACAGGCAGCGCCAGCGAGCCACGTGGCGGCAAGGGCGATGAGCAATGGCGAGGATTTCATGCGGTAGGGGTCGGTCCGTAATAGCGCGCAAGGGCCAGTATGCGTCATAAATTGGAGTGCCTGCACTTTGCAAGAAAAAAGGGACAGCGCCTGCCGTCCCTTTGTGCTCCTGCGTCTGCCCCGTAAGGCAGCCCTTTTTACAGGGAGTAGTACATATCGTACTCGACCGGATGCGGAGCCATGCGGAAACGCGTGACTTCGGCCATCTTGAGCTCAATGTAGGCGTCGAGCATGCTGTCGGTGAACACGCCACCCTTGGTCAGGAAGGCACGGTCTTCGTTGAGGTAGTTGAGGGCCTGGTCCAGGCTGTGGCACACGGTTGGCACCTTTGCATCCTCCTCGGGCGGCAGATGGTAGAGGTCCTTGGTGGCGGCTTCGCCGGGGTGAATCTTGTTTTCCACGCCGTCCAGACCAGCCATCATCAGCGCCGAGAAGCACAGATAGGGGTTGGCCGAAGGATCGGGAAAACGCGCCTCGATGCGGCGGCCCTTGGGGTTGGCAACGAACGGAATGCGGATCGAGGCCGAGCGGTTACGCGAGCTGT
>CAIPBW010000057.1 GCA_903863395.1 uncultured beta proteobacterium | reverse complement strand
TTTAGCAACTTCCAACCCAATGTGGCGCTGGACGCCGCCGTGTTCCAGTTCAAGCCGCCTGCTGGAGCGGACGTGATCCGGCAATAGGCAGGGCTTCTCGCGGCAAGTCAGTTAGCGCGCGTGACGCGAGAGCCGGATCAAGCCGGTGGAGAGCGATGTGCCGGCAATGATGACCAGGGCGCAGACCGCCATCCAGGGCGTCACCTGCTCACCCAGCAGCACCACGCCGTAGAACACGGCAAACACCGGAATCGCAAACGTCACGGCCAGCGCGCGCGCCGGACCGACGCGCTCAATCAAGCGGAAATACAGGATGTAGGCCACTCCGGTGCAGACCACACCCAGCGCAACCACGGCCAGCCAGGCGTTGAGCGAGACCGGTTGCGTCGGCCAGTACGCAATCGAGAACGGTGCCAGAAACGCGGCTGCGCCGAGTTGGCTGCCGGTGGAGGTCACCAGCGAGGGCAGGCCGCTCAAATGGCGCTTGGTCAAACTGGCCGCCAAGCCGTAACAAAAGCACGCCAGCAAGCAGGCCAGCACCGCCCAGCCACTGGAGGCACCGCTGGCGTCGGGCGTAAAGCTGGCCTTGTCACCGGTGAGCAGCGCAATGCCGACAAAGCCCAGCAACAGGCCCAGCGTGCGCGAACCGGTGGGCCGGTCCTTGAGCCAGACCCATGCGATCAGTGCGCCAAACAGCGGCACCGTGGCGTTGAGGATGGACGTCAACCCGGTGGTGATGGACAGCAGGGCAAACGAGAACAGCGCAAACGGAATTGCAGAATTGACGATGCCAATGGCAAAGATGAGCTTCCAGTGCTGGCGCAATATCCCACCCTGGCCGCGCAGCAGCAACAGCGGCAGCAAAAACAGCGCCGCCACAGCGACGCGCAGACCCGCCGTGGCCAGCGCGCCAAACTCGCGCGCGCCGATGCGCATGAACAAGAACGACGCGCCCCAGATTGCACCCAGGGTGACAAATTCCAGCAGCCAGGCAGGGGCGGGCTTGTTGGTGGTCAGAGCGGTCTTTCCAGGGCCAGCAGCGCCGCCTTGCGCTCCAGTCCGCCCGCGTAGCCAGTGAGCGAGCCGTCGGCCCCCAGCACGCGATGGCAGGGAACAATGATGCTGATGGGGTTGCGCCCGATGGCGCCCCCCACCGCGCGCACTGCGTTGGGCTGGCCAATCTTGGCGCTGATGGCGCGGTAGCTGCTGGTGCTGTCCGGCTCAATCGAGAGTAGTGCGCGCCAGACGCGCTGGGCAAAGGCGCTACCGCCGCTCAAGTCCAGCGGCACGTCAAAGCTGCGCCGCGTACCGGCAAAATATTCCTGCAACTGCGCCACCGCTTTGCGCAGCACCGGGTGCGTGGCGTCCTCGCGCCAATGGGCAAGCGTGGGGAAGTGCTGCTGAGCGTCAAACCACAAGCCCACCAGCGCGCCGTCGCGCGCCGCCAGGGTGATAGGCCCCAATGGGCTGGACGTGGTGCAGCGAACAGGAGTGGGCAGTGTGGGCATGGGCGGCATCGGCAGGCGGCTAGAGCGGCCCATTCTAGACGCGCGCCTACAATCCCTGCGACTTATCGACTTATTCATGCTGTTTGCGCTGACGCACCCTTGATGGCCCCTATTCAAAAAATTCTGATCGTCAAGCTGTCTTCCTTGGGCGATGTGGTGCATACCATGCCCGCCGTGCAAGACCTGCTTGCGGCCCTGCCCGGGGTTGAGGTCGATTGGGTGGTGGAGCGTGCCTTTGCGCCGCTGGTGGCGCGCTGCAAGGGCGTGGCGCGGGTCATCCCCTGTGAACTGCGGCGCTGGCGCAAGCAGCCGCTGTCGCTGCAGACGAGGCGCGAGTGGCGCGCGTTCAAGCAGGAACTGCGGCTGCAGTCGTATGACGCCATCATCGACGCCCAGGGTTTGACCAAGTCGGCCTTGGTGGCGTGGCTGGCGCACACCACGGCGCAGGGGCGGCGCTTTGCCCTGGCCAACCGCACCGAAGGCTCGAGCTACGAAGCACCGACGCGTTGGGTGAGCGATGTGGCGATTCGCATCGAGTCGCGCGTACATGCGGTGCAGCGCGCGCGCCTGTTGTGCGCCCAGGCGTTGGGCTATGCCGTGCCCGAGGCGCTCGACTTTGGTTTGCAGCCCGGCACGCTGGCCGCCACGCCAACGCCGCTGGACAAGGCCAGTCTCAACCCGTTTGTGCCGCGCAAGCCGTTTGTGGCGCTGGTGCATGGCACCTCGCGCGCCGACAAACAGTGGCCGCTGGCGTCGTGGGTGGCGCTGGGCCAGCGCCTCAACCACAGTGGCTTTGCCGTGGCGCTGGCGCATGGCAATGCCGCCGAAAAAGCCACCAGCGAAGCGATTGCCGCGCAATTGGCCGACGCCTGGGTCTGGCCGAGCATGGCGCTCGACGCCCTGACCGACACCATGGCCCATTGCGCTGGTGTGGTCGGGGTCGATAGCGGCTTGAGCCATATTGCCGTGGCGCTGGGCTTGCCGCACGTGCAGATCTACAACTTCGACACCGCCTGGCGCACCGGCCCGCCGCAGGGCGTGGCGCAATCGCTCTACCAGGTGAGCGTCACCGCGCAGCCCTGCCCAAACCTGCAAGAGGTCTGGCAGGCTTGGGAAAGCCTGGATACCCCGGTGCTGTGCCGATGATGCGCGCGCTTTACTCGCTGTTGATGTGGCTGGCGCAGCCGCTGCTGCGGCGCAAGTTGGCGCGCCGTGCGGCTGCCGAGCCGGGCTATGC
>CAIPBW010000056.1 GCA_903863395.1 uncultured beta proteobacterium | reverse complement strand
ACGCGACCGTTCTGCAGCGTAACGCTTTCCACCCGGTGCCCAAAGCGCAGGGTCAGCTTGTTGGCGTTGCGGTGGCCCAGCAGTGCGACATTGAGGCAGTGCGCCAGTTCCTGCCCGGTGCCCCACACCAGGTGAAAGCGCGGCAGCGAGTTGCCAGGGCGAAACTCGCCACGCTCAACCCAGTTCACCACCGGGAAAAATCCCACGCCGTATTTGCGCACCCAGTGGTACACGTCGGGTGTGCATTGGTTCACATAGGCCTGCGCCCACGCGCGCGGCCAGTGGTCGTCGGGCCCGAATTCGGCAAAGCTGCACCAGTCGCGAAACGCCAGATCGGTGGAGTCGCGCATGCCCATGCGGCGCTGCTGCGGCGAGTCCACAAAAAACATGCCGCCAAAACTTTCCTTGGCCAGGCCACCCATGGCTGCCTCCTGGTCGCGGTCGAGAAGGGTGACGGTCTTGCCGGCATCGAGCAAATCAATCGCCGCCGCGACTCCGGCAATTCCCGCGCCCACGATGAGCACGTCGCTGTGGTACTTCTCCATGGTTTGTCTCGCTTTCCTTGTTGTGGGCGCATCTTAGCGCCGCACACCGCTAATCTTCCGGCTCGGAAGGCTCGCGCCGCTCGGGGCGTGGCACTTTCTTGAAGCGTATTGCCCGGTCCAGGGCGATGGCGTCTTTCTTGACCTGGCGCTGGGCGTCAAGCGTTTGGCCGTGGGCGAGCCACTGGGCAAATTCTTCGGGCGTCTCCAGCGTCATGCGGCCGATCACACCGGCGCGAAAGTCGTGGATCACCAGCTCGGCCGCTTTCTGCAAATCAACCCGGGCCCCCGCACGCAGCGCACCGCGCTTGCGGCCGATGCTCTCCAGCAGTTGCTCGTCGCTGCACCCGGCCGCACCGGTGAGTGCATAGCGCGCCTCCAGCGCAGTGGCGTAATGCGCGCGCAGGTAATCGAGCAGTTCGAGCGCCACCTCCTGCTCGTCAAACGCATTGCGTCCGATGGCACCGCTGGCCGCCAGGTTGTAGCCGCTCTTGGCCACGATGATGCGCGGCCACAGCAGGCCCGGCGTGTCAAACACGTAGAAGCCGTCGGCCAGCACGATGCGTTGCTCCAGCTTGGTGACGCCGGCTTCGTCGCCGGTCTTGGCGGCGCGCTTGCCCTTGAGGGTGTTGATCAGCGTCGATTTGCCCACGTTGGGAATGCCGCAAATCAGCACGCGCATCGGCTTGGCCATGCTGCCGCGCGTGGGTGCCAGCGTGTGGCACGCCTGCACCAGCAGACGGGCAGGTGCGGCCATGCTGGCGTCCAGCCCGAGAGCCTGGGTGCTGGGCTGCGCGTTGTAATGCGCAAGCCACTGCGCAGTGCGCTCGGGGTCGGCCAGATCCTGCTTGTTAAGCACCTTGAGCGCCGGTTTGCCCGCCGTGAGTTCGGCCAGCATCGGGTTGGCGCTGGAGCCGGGCAGGCGTGCGTCCAGCAGTTCGATGACCACATCGATCTCTTTGACGCGCTCGGCAATCGCCTTGCGCGTCAGGTGCATGTGACCGGGGAACCACTGGATCGTCATCTGCCCTGCTCCGCCTACACCGCTGCGCGCAGCAGATCGGTGGCGTGGCCCAGAGGAGTTGCCACCGACTGGCAACACACTGCCTTGTGGCTGGGGTCGGGTGCGTAGCCGGCATAAACGGCAAGGGCTTCGGGCTTCATGCTTGTGGTGTCTCCTGGTGTGGTGGGTACGGCTGCTCCGTGACGGCATTGTCCGATAGTTTTCAAACCGCCAAAAACTAGACAGCAAGCTCTAGGAAATAGACAGCTTTTAAGGTGTGTTCACTAGGACGCGTGCCGAGAATCCACCCTGTACCCCTTTCATCATCTCAACAGGAAACTGCCATGTCTGCCAAAAACCTCAGCACCGTCACCAACGAATTGATCGAGTCCTACGGCAATGCCGCCAAGAACGTCATCAAGGCTTACCGCGTCGGCAACGAACGCGCCGCCAGCTACCTCGACCATAGCTGGGCTACTGCCGTCAACAAGACCGGTACCCGCCTGAGCGCCGAAGTGCGCACCAATGCACTGGCCGCCCAGAAGAAGGTGTCGGGCTACTACGTGCGTGGCGTGGAACTCACCAGCGACAGCGCCGACGTGGCCGTGAGCAAGGCGGTTGAACTGGCCGGCAAGGGCGTGCAACAAGTTGCTGCCAACGCCAGCCGTTTCGAAAAAGCCACTGGCATGACCCTGGCTCCGTTGGCCGACGCTGCCGTACCCGCAGCGCAGGCTGTGAGTGTGGTGGTGGGCAAGTTTGAAGCCCGCACTGGCGCCCTGGTCACCAAGATGACTGGCAAGAAGGCCACGGTCAAAGTAGCCAAGGCCAAGGCAGTCGTTGCCAAGCGCCCTGCCGCCAAGAAAGCGCTGCGCCGCAAGGCAGCGTAACGGCTCTGGGGACGGCTACAGCGCCAAACTGTCGGGAGACAGGTAGGCGCGCAGGTAGTCGTCAAAGTCCAGCGTATCGGCAGCTTCCAGCGCACGCTGGTCCTGCACCGAGCGCTGGGCCAGCGCAGCAAAGCGCTGCTCCACCTCAGGCGCAAGCGCACTGGCAATCATCTGCTGCTTGATCGCCTTGGACTGGCCGCGCACAAAGGCCACAAACGAACCATTGGGTTGCGCCTTGACCGCTTCGAGCACGCGTGCCGAAGGCAGTGTGTCCGGGTGCGCCAACGCCTGACGGGCCGAGAGCAGCGCGTCGAGGTGATGGGTGCCACCCTGGTCAGCGTCCAGACGCCGCGCAAACACTTCCATTTCTTCCAGCAGTTCTGCCGCCCACTCGGTCAGTGCCACCTGAGCTTCTCCACGCTCCAGCAGCAGGCCGGGTTCGCGCCCGCGCTCGGCCACCAGGTGCTGGTT
>CAIPBW010000055.1 GCA_903863395.1 uncultured beta proteobacterium | reverse complement strand
CGCGCAGCCTACCATGAGCTGTTTCGCCAACGCCAGGTGGACAAGACTTACGAGGCCATAGCGCCCTGGAATGAAGACCTGCCCTGGCCGCTGCGGCGCGAGAGCCGCATCGTAGCCGGCGCGCACTTCATGCAGCAAACCGAAGTGCCGGGCACGCCCAATAGCCTGACCTACCTGGAGCCGCTGGAGGTGTTGGCACCGCTGGCGCGCTACGCACTCAAGCCCGTGACCGGCAGGCGTCACCAGTTGCGCGTCCACATGGCCGCACTGGGCCTGCCCATCCTTGGCGACGGCATCTACCCGACCCTGACCCCCGAAGGCAGCAGCGACCCACTCCAAGCGCTGCAACTGCTGGCCAAGTCAATTGCCTTTACCGACCCCATCAGCGGCGAGCAGCACCACTTTGAGAGTGTACGCAGCCTGCGGCCATTGGCTGAACTGGTTAAGGAATAGCGGATACGCAAGGCATGGATTGCCGCGTCTTGCCTCGCAATGACAAAACTGACCTCAGGCCCACACGACGTTGCTCTTGCTCGCGTACCAGGCTTCCACCCGGCCTGCCACATTGGTCTCGATGCGGTTACGCCGGATCTTGAGCGTGGGCGTGAGGCTGCCGTTCTCGATGGTCCAGGGTTCGACCGAAATCACGATCATTTGCAGCTTTTCGTAGTCCGCCAGTTGGGCGTTCACGTCGCGCAGCAACTGCGCCATCTGCAACTCCACCCCGGCGCGAAAAGCGGGGTCGGCCTGTTGGGGGCGCACCTCTTCGTTGAGCACCACCATTGCATACGCCGCAGGTTGCCCCACCCCTGAGACCATGCTGGTTTCCAGCAGGGGGTGGGCGTTGAGCATGTTCTCGATGGGCGTGGGTGCCACGTACTTGCCCTTGGAGGTCTTGAACAACTCCTTGACCCGTCCGGTAATCTTGAGCAGGCCGTCGGCACTGCGCTCACCGCGGTCGCCGGTACGGAAGTAGCCGTCGGCAGTGAACACCTCGGCATCCAGGTCCGGGCGCTTGTAGTAGCCCACCATCTGCCCGGGCGACTTGATCAGGATTTCGCCCTCGTCACTGATGCGCACCATTACCCCTGGCAGCGGCACACCGACGTAGCCCGGTGCCTGGTGGTTGGGCGCTGAATTGTGCGAGTAGGCAAAGTCCTCGGTCATGGCATAACCTTCGATCAGGTTCAATCCCAAGCGGCGGTACCAGGCAATCAGTTCGGCCGGAATCGGTGCCGAGCCACTCCCAGCCAGCAGCACCTGGTCGAGACCCAGGCCCTTGAGAATCTTGCGTCCGATCAGTTTGCGAACCAACGGAATGCGCAGCAGCAGGTCGAGCTTTTCGGGGGCCATCTTGCTGAACACGCCGTGCTGAAACTTGAGCCACAGGCGCGGCACCGAGATAAAGGTCGTGGGCCGCGCGCGGTTGATGTCCAGCAAAAAAGTATCGAGCGAATCGGCAAAGAACACATGGGTCTTGCCGTCCACCATCGACTCGCACTCAACCCAGGAGCGCTCAAACACGTGGGCCAGCGGCAGGTAGGAAAGGATCCGGTTGTCTTCAATGTCACCGATGCGTGAACGGATGTCGCGGCAGATGTTTTCGGCCGCGCGCGTCACGTGACCAAAGCTATGCATCACCCCCTTGGGCGTGCCGGTCGAGCCCGAGGTGTACATCAGGATCGCAATATCCGAAGCAGCGCGTGACACGCGCTTGCTCAGCGGCGCGCTGGCAGCTGCGATGGCGTCCCAGGTGTCGTAGCGGGTGGGCGGTGCCAAGGGAAAAGCAATACATGGCAGCTTGGCCGCAACGGCCTTTTCCTGCTGCGGCCAAATATCGAGCTTGCCGATGAACAACAGGCTCGCGCCACTGTGCTCAAGCACAAAGCGCACGGTCTCGGCGGTCTCGGTCGGGAAGATCGCCACCGTGGTGTAGCCAGCCATCCAGATCGCCAGTTCTGCCATGAAGAAATGGGCGCAATTCTTGGACAGTATCGCAATGCGCGCGCCCGGCTCAAAGCCTTGCGCCTTGAGGTGCGTGGCCATGCGCCGCGCCTGGTCCATGGTCTGGGCCCAGGTGTAGTGCACCACTTGGCCCGCACCAACGGGTTGGGTCAAATAGACCCGGTCGGCCAGAGACGCCTCGTGTTCGTAGACGTAGTCCAGCATGAGTTTTGAATTTGCCATGTGTCCCCTCCTATCGTTGTTGTGCCTGAAGGATACCGCAAGCGCAATGCACCACGTTCAGCGTACGCGCGTAAACCGTCACAAAAGTTGATGAATGTCGCGCTGCCGTTATATTTGGGCAGCCCCGCTTGCCCGCAGGCGAGCAAACAACTGCTTCTTGACTGGATTTTTTTGGACTCCGCACTTCTGGCCCAACGCAGCCTGTCCGCTTTCGAACAGGTCGTGGCCGCCACCCCCGGCTTCAAGGCCCGCCCTGGGCAGCACGCCATGGCGCAGTGCGTGGCGCACACCCTGGCAGTGGCCGATCTGGGCGAACACCCCAACCCGACGCGCGCCATTGCCGTCATCCAGGCAGGCACCGGCGTGGGCAAGTCGGCCGCCTATGCCAGCACCGCCATTGCCCTGGCGCTGGAGCGCAAGACCCGGGTGCTGATTTCCACCGCTACCGTGGCGCTGCAAGAGCAGTTGATGGGCAAGGACCTGCCCGCCCTGGCGCAGTGCATGGACCAGCCCTTTGCCTACGCCCTGGCCAAGGGGCGTGGGCGCTATGTGTGCAAGCTCAAGCTCGAACGGCTGGTGGGCAGCGGTGCCGACAGCGACGAACTGTTCGACCCCGACGAAGACGCCCCCAACATGCCCCGCGCTGGGCAGGCGCTGTCGCACGAGGCGCTGCAGGAGCGGCGCACGCGTTTGTTTGAAACCATGGCCACGCTCTTGGCCAATGGCAGTTGGCAGGGCGACCGCGACACCCTGCCCCAGGCTCCCGACGCGCGCGACTGGTCGGTGGTAGCGGCCGAGCGCCACACCTGCACCGTGCGCCATTGCCCGCGCTTTCGCGACTGCAGCTACTACCAGGCGCGCCAGCGCCTGAGCGACGCCAACGTCATCGTCGCCAACCACGACCTGGTGCTGGCCTCGCTGGGCACCAAGACCCTGCCCGACCTGGACAACTGCCTGGTGATCTTCGACGAAGGCCACCACCTACCTGCCGTCGCGCTCGACCAGTTTGCCAGCAGCATGGACCTGTCCAACCTGCGCTGGCTCGACAAACTGCCCAAGGTGCTGGGCGAAGTCAGCAGCGCGCTGCAGCTCGAATTGCAGCAAGACACCACCACGCTGGCGAGCCAACTCAAAGGCGCACTGACCCAACTGGCGCGCATGGCCATGGACCGGGTGCACGCCAGCACCGGCGGCAAAGACGGCACGCTGCGCTTTGCCAACGGCATCCTGCCCGACGACCTGACCGAGCCCGTCACCCTGATCCACGGCCACGCGCAGGGCTTGTCCAAGGCACTCGAAGCACTATCGGGCGAGATCCGGCAGCGCGCGCGCGAAGACGCCTCACAGGCGGTGCAGTGCGCCCAGTGGTACGCACGGCTGGGAGCCTTGGCACCGCGCCTGGATGGCGTTTGCGCCACCGCCAGCCTGCTGCTCGAACATGGCCCGCAACCGCTGGCCAAGTGGTTATGCGCCGACAGCGAATCGCACTTTCTGGTGCTCAGCGCCCACGCCTGCCCGATCGTGCCGGGCGACCTGCTGCGCCAGTTTTTGTGGAGCCAGGTGCGCGCTGCGGTGGTGACGTCGGCGTCGCTCACCAGTTGCGGCAGCTTTGACTACTTTCTGCACGAAGCGGGCCTGTCCGACAGCCCGGATGTGCAGGCGCTGGCCGTCACCAGTCCGTTTGACTACGCCACCCAAGGCAGCCTGCGCGTGGTGCGCACCGCCGCCCACCCGCGCGATGCCGCGGCCTACACCGCCGAGATGGTGCAGGCCCTGATGGCCGACCTGGCCCAGGTACACCATGGGGCACTGGCGCTGTTTACCTCGCGCGTGCAGATGCAGCAAGCCTGCGAGTCCATTCCCGGCTACCTGCAGGACATGGTGCTGGTGCAAGGCACGCAGTCGCGCGCGCGGCTGCTGGCAAGCCACGCCGAGCGCGTGGCCGCCGGGCTGCCTTCGGTACTGTTCGGGCTGCAATCGTTTGGCGAGGGGCTGGACCTGCCCGGCACGCTGTGCGAAACGCTGTTCATCGCCAAGCTGCCGTTCACGCCCCCCTCCGACCCGGTGGACGAAGCGCGCGCCGAGTGGCTGCGCAGCCTGGGGCGTGATCCGTTCAATGAACTGGTGGTGCCCGCCACCGGCATCAAGCTGCTGCAGTGGACCGGGCGCGCCATCCGCACCGAGGAGGACCGCGCCCAGGTGATCTGCTACGACCGGCGATTGGTGGAACAGGCTTATGGCCGGCGCATGCTCGCCGGTCTGCCGCCCTACCGGCTGGAGCAGCGCGCGCCCTGAGGGCGCAAGGCTCAGGGTTGGTGCTGGGCGAACAGTGCGCGCAGGGCGGCCACGCCCTCGGCGTTGAGGCGGCTGCCGTACTGGCTCACCACCAAAGCTGCCGCCTGATTGGCCAGCGCGGCTGCCTGGGTGTGCGCGTAGCCGTGTGTGACCGCGTGCAGAAAAGCACCGGCAAACATGTCGCCCGCGCCATTGGTGTCCACTGCCTTTACCGGGACGGAGGGCACACTGGTTTGCGCTCCGCCTTCGATCACGATGCAGCCCTTGGCGCTGCGGGTCAGGCAGACCACGCGCGCCAGCGTGCCCATCTGGCGGCAAATGGCGTCCAGGTCCTGCGTGCCACACCAGGTCTGGGATTCTTCCTCGTTGCAAAACAGGTAGTCGATGCCGTCGCCCACCATCGCGTCGAGCCCGGCGCGGCAGAAGTTGATCATGCTCATGTCGCTCAAGGTAGCAGCCAGTGCCACCCCGGCCTGCTTGGCGGCAGCGCGGCCTTCCAGCGCCGCGTTCAAGCCCGTGGGCGAGGCCGCCAGATAGCCTTCCATGTAATAGATTTTGGAGGCAACCAGGGCGTCAAAGCGCAGCGCCGCCGGGTCGAGCTGGGTGCTCACGCCCAAAAAGGTACTCATGCTGCGCTCGGCATCAGGCGTCACCATCACCATGCAGCAGCCGGTCTGACCGCTGGCAAAGTGGCCTTGCGCCAGGTTGCTGTCGACGCCATTGGCCGCCAGGTCATCGCGGTAAAACGCGCCGAGTTCGTCGTTGGCCACGCAGCAACTGTAAAAGCCCGCGCCGCCGAGTTGCGCCAGCGCCACCACCGTGTTACCGGCCGAGCCGCCGCCGCTTTGCCGGGTGGAAATGCCACGCACGGCAGAGAGCAGTTCGGCGCGTCGCGCATCGTCAATCAGGGTCATGTGCCGCTTGGACACGCCCATGGATTCAAGTTGCGCGTCGCTCACCCGGTATTCCGAGTCCACCAGCGCGTTGCCGATGGCATAGAGGTCGTAGCGGGCCATGGCTATTGCTCCACAAACGCGCGTTCGATCACAAAGTCGGCCTGCTTGGTGGTGTTGCCTTCCATGAAACCACGCTTTTCGAGCATGTTCTTGAGGTCGCGCAGCATCTCGGGGCTGCCGCAGATCATGACGCGGTCATGGGCTGGATCAAACTTGGGCAAATGCAGATCGGCCTGGACTTTGCCGGTTTCGAGCAGCGTGGTGACGCGCCCCTGGTTGACAAACGGCTCGCGCGTAACGGTGGGGTAGTAGAGCAGCTTTTCGCGCACCATGTCGCCCAGAAACTCGTCGTCGGGCAGCTCGTGCTGCAGGTACTCGTGGTAGGCCAGTTCCGACACCAGGCGCGTGCCGTGGATCAGGATGATCTTTTCGTAGCGCTCGTAGGTCTCGGGATCGCGGATGATGCTCATGAACGGCGCCAGCCCCGTGCCCGTGGACAGCAGGTACAGGCGCTTGCCCGGCAGCAGGTAGTCGATCAGCAGGGTGCCGGTGGGCTTGCGCCCGACCACAATCTTGTCACCCACCTTGATGTGCTGCAGGCGCGACGTGAGCGGCCCGTCCTGCACCTTGATGCTCAGGAACTCCAGATGGTCTTCGTAATTGGCGCTGACGATGCTGTACGCACGCAGCAGCGGCTTACCCGTTTCCAGGCGCAGGCCGATCATCGTGAAATGCCCGTTGGAAAAACGCAGCGCCTGGTCGCGCGTGGTGGTAAAGCTAAAAAGCCGGTCGGTCCAGTGGTGTACG
This sequence comes from uncultured beta proteobacterium, assembly GCA_903863395.1. Taxonomy (GTDB): domain Bacteria; phylum Pseudomonadota; class Gammaproteobacteria; order Burkholderiales; family Burkholderiaceae_C; genus Allorhodoferax. The sequence goes on along the minus strand of CAIPBW010000055.1, from coordinate 2,065 downwards.
CTTAAAACCGTTTCTTCCAAAAATGCACTCATCAGGGGCCTTGCAGTAGGGGTTCGAGTTCAGGGGCAAACCCGAGAGTGTAAAACACGACTGCAAGGCCTTGCTTACAAGGCCTTACGGACCCTCCAATTAGCTAGCGGAAGGCAGCGGCGTTGGCCACTGACAATGCTGTCATGTTGACCACACGGCGCACCGTGGCCGAGGGCGTCAGGATGTTGACCGAAGCGGCCGCGCCCAGCAGCACCGGGCCCACCGTCACTCCGTGTCCGGCGGTCATCTTGACCACGTTGAACAGGATGTTGGCCGAGTCCAGGTTCGGGCAGATCAGCAAATTGGCCTCACCGGTCAAAGTGGTGTCTGTCAAGGCGGTGCGCCGCACGGTCTCGGACAGCGCCGCGTCGCCTTGCAGTTCGCCATCGCACTCGATGTCGGGCGCCAGTTTGGTAAACAGATCGCGCGCCAGGCGCATCTTGCGCGCCGAGGGTCGGTCCGACGAACCAAAGTTGGAGTGCGACAGAAACGCCACCTTGGGCGGCAAGCCAAAGCGGCTGAGTTCCTGCGCCGCCATCAGGGCGATGCTGGCGAGTTCTTCGGCTGAAGGGTCTTCGTTGACGTAGGTGTCGGCAATGAACAGGGCGTGCTTTTCCAGCATCAGCGCATTCAGGGCCGCCAGAGATTTCACGCCCTCCTTGAGGCCAACGATGTTGCGCACGTGCTGCAGATGCACGTCAAAGCTGCCGAGCATGCCGCACAGCATGGCGTCGGCGTCGCCCAGTCGCATCATCAGGCAACCGATGGTGGTGCTGGAGCGCCGTACCGCCGCCTTGGAGGCAGCTTGTGTTCCACCGCTGCGCCCCATGATCTTGTGGTAGGTCTCCCAGTAGGTACGGAAGCGCGGATCGTCCTCGGGGTTGACGCAATCGACATCGCGCCCGAGCTGGATGCGCAAACCCGCCTTGGCCACGCGCGCCTCAATCACCGCCGGGCGGCCGATCAGGATGGGATGGGCCAAGCCCTCGTCCACCACCACCTGGACGGCGCGCAGCACGCGCTCGTCTTCGCCCTCGGCGTAGGCCACGCGCTTGTTGGCCATGGGAATGGCCTTGGCCGCGCTGAACACCGGGCTCATGAACATGCCGGTTTGGTACACAAAGCGCGAGAGTTGCTGGTAGTAGGCATCCATGTCCTTGATCGGACGGGTGGCCACACCCGACTCTTCGGCCGCCTTGGCCACAGCCGGGGCAATGCGCAGAATCAGGCGCGAGTCAAACGGTGTGGGGATCAGATAGTCGGTACCAAACACCAGTTCCTTGCCGGCGTAGGCGGTGGCTACTTCTTCGCTGATGTCGGCCTTGGCCAGATCGGCAATCTGGCGCACGCAGGCCAGCTTCATGGCTTCGGTGATCTTGGTTGCGCCGCAGTCCAGAGCGCCCCGGAAGATGTAGGGGAAGCACAGCACGTTGTTGACCTGGTTGGGGTAGTCCGAGCGGCCGGTGGCGATGATGCAGTCGGGCCGCACGGCCTTGGCCAGTTCGGGGCGGATTTCGGGCTCGGGGTTGGCCAGCGCCAGGATGATGGGCTGACGCGCCATGGTCTTGACCATGTCCTGCGTGAGCACACCGGCGGTGGAGCAGCCCAGGAACACATCGGCGTCTTGCACGATGTCAGCCAGGTTGCGCGCCGCCGTGTCTTGCGCGTAGCGCGCCTTGGACTGGTCAAAGCCACCGGGGCGGCCGTTGTAGATCACGCCCTTGGAGTCGCAGGCGTACACGTTTTCGCGCCGCACGCCCAGCCCGACCATCACGTCCAGACAGGCAATGGCAGCAGCGCCCGCGCCCGAGACCGCAATCTTGACTTCGCCAATGGGCTTGTTCACCAACTCGAGCGCATTGAGCAGCGCCGCCGACGAGATGATGGCCGTGCCGTGCTGGTCGTCGTGGAACACCGGAATGTTCATGCGGTCGCGCAGCTTTTGTTCGATGTAGAAGCACTCAGGTGCCTTGATGTCTTCCAAGTTCACACCGCCCAGGGTGGGCTCCATCGCGGCGATGATGTCCACCAACTT
>CAIPBW010000054.1 GCA_903863395.1 uncultured beta proteobacterium | reverse complement strand
TGGCGCGCAGTTCGATGGCCGAGCCGCTTGGCACCTCTTGCCCGTCGATGCGCAGCGTGGTGCCCTGGAAGTAGTAGAGCTGGCGGCGCGTCTGGGCAAAGCGCGCCGCAGGCAGGCTCCAGCGCGCGCCGCTGTCCATGCGGATGGTGAAGATGGCCAGGTCCGAGTCGGGTTCGCTCGCCCACGAGTTGGGTGGCGGTGGCAAACCGCGTACCTGCTCCAGGCTGCCTGCCACACACACCACCTGGGTGCTGCGGCCCTGCGCGTCTAGGTGCTGCACGCGCGCGATGTCTTCGCTCCAGAACATGGTGAAGTGGGGCTCGGCCATTTTGTTGCGCGCGGGCAGGTTGAGCCAGATCTGGAACAACTCGGCCGGATTGTCCTGATCGGCGTGCAACAGCGGAAACATCTCGGCGTGCATGATGCCCTTGCCCGCGGTGAGCCACTGCACGTCGCCGTTGCCATAGCGCGCGGCAGCGCCGAGTGAGTCGCTGTGGTCGATCAGCCCACGCCGCACCACGGTGACGGTCTCAAAGCCACGATGCGGGTGCGCCGGAAAGCCGGGAACGGTCTGGCCGTGGTACATGCTCCAGCCGTCCTTGCCGGAGAAGTCCTGCCCCAGGTTGCGCCCGGTGAGCGCCGCCTGCGGACCCAAAGCAGCGTTGCCGTGGGGATAGTGGTCGTTGTGGTGCACGCAAAACAGGAACGGGTCGATGGTTTGCCAGGGAAAGGCCAGCGGCGTGATGGAGAGCAGGGGATCGGTAGGCATGGTGTGCAGCGGTAAGGAATGCGCCATTGTCGCCGTGTGGCCAGTTTTTTGCCGGACGGGGGATGCGGGCACTAAGATAGCGCCATGAAATTGCACTCAAGACTGGCGCGTCTGCTGTGTGTCGCACTGGCGGCGCTGGTGCTGTGCGCGCTGGAGGGCTTGCAGCGCGCGCCCGTGCCCGAGGCTGCGCGCGCGCAGTGGCCGCAGGCCGCGCCCGCTTTGCAGGTCAAGCGCCTGGCCCCGATAGCGCGCGGAACCATTCCCATGCCCGAAGGGGCGGCTGCGGCGCACGCGAGTTTTCTGCTTGCCATGCCTGCAACCAGCCCGGCGGCACTGACGGCGTTCTGGTTTGCCGGTGAGCGCGAGAGCGCGCCCGACGTGCAGATTGCGGTAGCGCAGATGGACCGCATCACGCGCCAGTGGTCAGCGGCGCGTTTTGTAGTCAACCGCCACACCTTGGGACAGCAACTCGGCTTTGGCGTGCGGCGTCTGGGCAACCCGGTGGCCTGGATCGACGGCCAGTCGCGCATCCATTTGCTGGTGGTTGCCACCGGTTGGGGTGGCTGGGCGGCATCGCGCATCGTGCACCTGCGCCAGACGGCTGCGAACGACACGCTCGCGGACATGCGCTTTGAGCCGCTGCGCGCGCTGCCGCTGTCGTGGCTGTGGAACACCAGCTTTCTGGTGCGCAATGCGCCGCTGACGCTCGCCGATGGTGGCATGGTGCTGCCGGTGTATTTTGAGCTGGGCTACAAGTATCCGGCGGCGCTGCGCTTTGACCGCAACGGCGCGTTTGCCGGCATGGTGCGCATCAGCCGACGCCACGATGTGCTGCAGCCCACGCTGCTGATGCAAACGCCGCAGGAGTGGCTGGCGCTGCTGCGCACACAGCGCGCCGACGGCAAGATTGGCGTGGCGCGCAGCACCGACGGCGGCGCGCACTGGAGCGATGGTGCCGACTTGGACATGGACAACCCCGATGCGGCCATCACCGCGCTGGCGCTGGCACCGGGCCAGATGGTGCTGGCGCACAACCCGTCCACGCATTCGCGCAGCGTGCTCGACTTGAGTCGCTCGCCAGACGGTTTGCACTGGAGCCGCGTGGCGGCGCTGGAGCGCGGCACCGAGTTCGAGGAATACTCCTACCCGTCCCTGGCCTGGGTGGATGGCAGCCTGTGCCTGAGCTACACCATGATCCGCAAGCGCATTGCCTGGCAGTGCTTTGGCCTGGACGCTACTGCCCTGGGAGCCAAGCCATGAACCTGACCGACGGGTTGCACCGTGCGCTCGCGCTGGACACGGCGCTGCTGCCCGCGCCCTGGCTGATGCGCGTCTGGCTGAGTCTGGGCTGGGCGCTGGTGAGTGCCGCATTGGGCATGGCGCTGGCCGCGCGCTGGACCGAGCGTGCGTGGCTGCGCTGGAGCGTGGCGGGTGCGCTTGCGCTGTGGGCCTGCTTGCCCGCGCCGTATGCGTCGGCCTACTGGCTGGGGCTGGCGTTTCAGGCGCCGAGTGTGGTGACGGGCTTGTGTTGCGCGCTGCTGCTGTACACGCGGCTGCGGCCTCCAGCGGGGGAGCGCACTGCGCCGGTGCTTGCACCAAGGAAGGCGCAGCCGGCCAAAGCGCCAAAGGCGCAACTGACAAAAGCCCCGGCGCGCGCCCACGCAACTACGCGTCGACATGACGACGAAGACGTACCAGCTCCAACCCCTGCGGCTGCACCACTGGGCGCGCGCCATGGTGACTGGATTCTGGCGTTGCTTGGCGTGCTGCTGGGTTGGGTGCTGCTGCTCGACACGCTGGCGCTGCTGCCGCTGCAGGTCTATGCCTGGGGCTTGAGCGCGGCGGCAGTGGCGCTGGCCTTGGTGGTCGCGGCGCTGCCGTGGGTGTTCTCGCGCCCGGATGCCGCAGCGCAACCTTGGCTGGCGGTGGTGCCGCTGGCGCTGCTGCTGTTTGTCGCCACGCATCTGCCCAGCGGCAATGTGTGGGACGCGCTGCTCGACCCCTGGCTCTGGGTCGCCCTGCATGTGTATCTGGTGCGGCAATTGTTGCGCCGCTTCTTCGCGGTTCGTTAGGGCCGCGCAGGTACCACCAGCCACTCCTGGCGGAACAGCCATTGCTGCGGGTACCAGAGGTTGGCGAGGGTGACTTCGCCGCTCTTGTGGCGGCTCTTGACGTGCCAGCGGGAGGCCAGCAACTTGCATTGGGGCACGCAGCTTGGCTCGGTCTGGCCCAGGCTTCCCTGCAGCCAGACCACGGCATCAAACTGGCCCAGCAGGTAGGCCAGTCGTTCGGGCTCGGGCAGGTCGGGGCGCAGCGCGCCGGTGTTGCGGCCTTCGGCGTCGTAGGGGGTGAGCGCACTGCCGCCGAGCACAAACTGGTAGCGCTCGTACTGGCCGGTAAAGCCGTTGGGCACGGCCACGCGCTGGCCCTGGAGTTGCGCGCGAACCGGGTTGCTGTAGTGCGCCGCAGGCGTGTCCAGTGGCGCGACCATCTGGCCAAAGCTGGCGTACACCACCAGGCAACCCAGCAGCACGGCGTTGCGGCACCAGGGCTTGACCACCATGCCGAGCGCAATGCCCGCCAGACCGACGCCGCAGGCAACCAAGGTCACGGCCAACTCGGTGTTGCTGGCAATTCCCATACCGCCCATGACCCAGGCCACGCGCGCGATCATGACCAACGCACCGGCCAGGATTGGCAGCGTGATCCAAAAGCCGATGCGGCCGATGCGGTCCCACCCCTGCGCCACCACGATGGCCAGCGCCGGCATGGCAGGAATGACGTAGCGCACTTCGCGCTGGCTCGGAATGCTGAACACCACCAGCCACACCAGCAGCCACACCAGCAGCACCCGTTGCGCGGGGGGCAGGCGCGCGTAGCTGGCTTTGCGCACAGCTTGCGGCAAGAGTTGCAGCAACAACGTGGCCACCACAAAAAACAGCAGGCCGGCGTTGATCGGGTAGGCCAGCAACTCGGTCCACAGCGGGTAGTCGCCAAACAAGGCGGCGTGCCAGTAGCCCTGCGCGCTTGACATCTTGGCCGCGTTTTCACCCACGACAAACTCGCGCCAGACGGAGGCCGGATCGGGGTCGAGCACAAACCACAGCCCGAAGATGGCCAGTGCCAGCAGAGCGCTGTAGGCCAGGGCGAGCGTGGTGCGCAGTGTCGTGCGCCAGTTCAGTGCCGGTGCGCTCCACAGCATCGCCAGCCACAGTGCTGCGCCCGCAGGCGCTACCAGGGCAAACGACTTGTAAGCCATGGCCAGCCCCCAGGCCATGCCGATGGCGCTATAGCGCAGCCATGCGCGCGCCGGGGCGGGCGCTGCGGCGTCTGTTGTCGTGTTGGCGGGCGGGCACTGCCACAGCAACCAGAACATGGGCAGCGCAAACCAGAAAGTCTCGGGGGCCGAGGTGAGGTACACCCGGCCATAGCGGAAGGTCGAGAAAAACAGCAGGTACAGCGCAACGGCCAGGCAGGCGCTGCGCACGCTGCCGGTGCTGCGCCGCGTCCACAGCGCAATCAGCGTGGCGGTGAGCCCGGTGTACACCACGCTGGGCAGGCGCAAGGCCAGCAGGTTCCAGTGCTGGCCCCAGTCCCCGGCGAGAATGGCTTGCCAGAACAGCAGCGGTGGCTTGGTGTTGCGCAGGTTGGACAGGTCCGACACCAGCGGCAACCAGTGGCCCGAGAGCGCCGTCAGGCGCGCGATATGGATGTACACCATTTCGTCGCCGTTGGTGGGCGCGTAGGCGCTGCCCAGGCCGAGCAGGTAAGTGGCAAAGCAGGCCAGCACCAGAGCAACCCAGCCCCAGGGCAGGGGTTGCACGGTGGTGCTTGGGGACTTCATGGCTGCTTGCGGCGAAAGGTCCAGCGGTCGTTGGCCAGAAAGTTGCTGACGCTGGCGCTCAGGATGGCGATCACGTTGGCGATGCGGTAATCCATGTAGCTCGACAGCAGCAGCGTCAAAAAGTACTGCACCGCGCTGCCAAAGCCTGATGCCGTGACGTACTGGCCAAACTCGGTGCCCAACAGGCGCAGGCTGACGTGGCCGCTGACCTCGCCTTCCTCCATGGTCTTGACGCGGTCGGACCAGGTCCAGAGCCGGTTCCAGGTGAAATTGTTGATGGTGGCCAGCGTGATCGCCAGTGCGAGCGAGGCATAGGGTTTTTTGTAGGCCGCCTCGATCGACTGGAACAGGTATTCGTGGCCGATGTGCAGCATCACCAGGTTCACCACCGTGCCGCTGGCGCCAACGATGCCGAACTTGAGGTAACGGTAGCGCTCAATCCAGGCCAGCGCCCGCAGCAGGGCGCGTTGTGCGGGTTGGGCTGCGCTCATGTCAGGGTGGTTGCGCTGTCGCGGCGCAGGTAGGCCAGTGCATCAGCGAGCACCGGGTCGGGCGCGATGCGCTTGAGGCACTGGTTGTCGCCGTCGCAAAAAGTCAGCCGGTGGTTGTAGGCCGACAGGCAAGGCGAGCAGGCAATGCCCGACTCCAGTACCTGGTTGCGCACACCCAGCGGCCCATAGAGTTTGCCGGTCTCAGGCCCGAAGAAGACCATGGTCTGGATCGGGGTAAGTGTCGCAAAATGGCCGGGTCCGCCGTCGTTGGTGATGAGCAAGTCGCAGGCGTGAAACAGCATCAGCAGTTCACGGATGCTGCGCGTGTAGCCGGTCAGGTCGATGCAGGCCGGGTGGCCCACCTGGGCAATCAGGCTGCGTGCCAGTGCCGCGTCGTCCTTGAGGCCGATCAGCCCGACCGCGTAACCCTGCTGGCACAGGCCCTGGGCCACGCGCGCATAGTGCGCCGCAGGCCAGGCGCGCTCGGGCAGGATGCCGCCGCCCGCGTACAGCAGCACCACCTTGCGTCCGGCCATGGCGCTGTGGTCGCGCAGCACCTGGGTGCGGTAGGACTGCAACTCGGCGTCCTCGAACACCACCGACAGTTCGGTTTCGGTGGGCAGGCTGCGAATCGGTGCGGCCTTGTTGCGCGGTGCGCCGCCCGCATCCTGCAGCGCGTCCACCAGCGACAGAAACTGCTTGCTGATGTGCTGGTAGGGGTTGTAGGGAATGGCGTGGTTGATAAAGCTGCCCCGGTACAGCCCTTCCTGGGTGTGGGCGGTAAAGCCCACCCGCACCGGCGCGCCGCAGGCAAACGAGAGCAGGGCGCTCACGCGCGAGAACAGCTCGCAGTCGATTACCGCGTCCAGCCCCAGGCGGCGCAGTGTCAGGCTCACGCGCAGGATGTCGCGCACCAGGCTGGCGCCCGAGCTGTCGTCCAGCGCGTGCAGGTGTTCGGCCTGGGTCAGCCCCAGCAGGCGCGAGACCTCCTGGTTTTTCTTGAGCTGCAGAATGTGGATCGTGGCCCCGGGATAGTTGCGCCGCAGCGCGGCGAACATCGGTCCGGCCAGCACGATGCTGCCCATCTCGGAGAGCAGGATCACCAGAATATGGCGTGGCGCGGGGGCCATGCCGCGTGGCTTGGCCCACCAGCGCGTGGCGCGCACCCACGCAGACACCCCGGCACACAGAAGCTGGCCTACCCAGCGGTCAATGAATCGTTGTGTCTGCAGTTTCATGCGTTGCTTACAGGCCCGCTGCGGCGCGCAGGGCCTGGGCCTTGTCGGTGCGCTCCCACGAGAACTCGGGCTCTTCGCGGCCAAAGTGGCCGTAGGCGGCGGTCTTTTCGTAGATCGGGCGCAGCAGGTCGAGCATCTGGATGATGCCCTTGGGGCGCAGATCAAAGTGCTCGTTCACCAGGGCGGCAATCTTCTCGTCGGAGATTACGCCGGTGCCTTCGGTGTAGACGGTGACGTTCATCGGGCGGGCCACGCCGATGGCGTAGGCCACCTGGATCTGGCACTGTTTGGCCAGACCGGCGGCGACGATGTTCTTGGCCACATAGCGCGCGGCGTAGGCGGCAGAGCGGTCCACCTTGGTGGGATCTTTGCCGGAAAACGCGCCGCCACCGTGCGGGCAGGCACCGCCATAGGTGTCCACAATGATTTTGCGCCCGGTCAGGCCGCAGTCGCCTTGCGGGCCGCCGACCACAAAACGCCCGGTCGGGTTGACCAGGTAGCGCGTGTCCTTGAGCCACTCCTTGGGCAGCACCGGCTTGATGATCTCTTCGATCACGGCGTCGACAAACTCCTGCTTCATGGTGGTGCCGTTGCTCATCTCGGGGCTGTGCTGGCTTGACAGCACCACGGTGTCGATGCTGTGCGGCTTGCCGTCCACGTAGCGCATCGTGACCTGGCTCTTGGCGTCGGGGCGCAGGAACGGCAGACGCCCGTCCTTGCGCAACTGCGCCTGGCGCTCGACCAGACGGTGGGCGTAGTAGATCGGCGCGGGCATCAGCTCGGGCGTTTCGTTGCAGGCGTAGCCAAACATCAGGCCCTGGTCGCCCGCGCCGGTGTTGAGGTGGTCGTCGCTGGCATGGTCCACGCCCTGGGCAATGTCGTTGGACTGCTTGTCGTAGGCTACCAGCACGGCGCAACCCTTGTGGTCGATGCCGTAGTCGGTGTTGTCGTAGCCGATGCGCTTGAGCGTGTTGCGCGCCACCTGGATGTAGTCCACGTGTGCATTGGTCGTGATTTCACCGGCTAGCACCACCAATCCGGTGTTGCACAGGGTTTCAGCGGCCACGCGCGACTTGGGGTCTTGCGCAAAGATCGCGTCCAGAATTGCGTCTGAAATCTGGTCAGCCACCTTGTCGGGGTGGCCTTCAGAAACAGACTCGGAAGTAAAGAGAAAATCGTTCGCCATAGTGGGTTCTCCAAAAAACATCAAGTCGCGTTGCCTGGGCTTTGGAGCTTTTAGCGAACGCTTTAGCAGATTCCCTGTCAGTGACAAGGCACAATGGCGGCCTGTTGGGCACGCCTTCGTGTGTGTCGCCCTGCAAGTAGTTCCGTAACTCAGCGACGCCGCGATTTTATCCCACTCATGACTGCGCTCTTCAAACTGCTGTCCTTCCTGCCGTTGTGGCTATTGCACGGCCTGGGTTGGTGCATGGGTTGGCTGGCGTTTTTGGCGTCGCCCACCTACCGGGGGCGCTTTCTTGCCAATGTCGCCCAGGCCGCGTTGGCGCCTGCCCAATGGCGTGGGGCCGTGGGAGCAGCGGGGCAACTGGTGTGCGAACTGCCGCGCCTGTGGCTGGGCGCGCCCGTGCCGGCGCGCTGGGAGGGTGCCGAGCATGTCGACGCGGCGCTGGCGCAGGACAGGGGCATTATTTTTCTGACGCCGCATTTGGGCTGCTTCGAGATTGCCGCCCAGGCCTACGCCAGCCGTTACGGTGTGGGCAAGAAACCCATGACGGTGCTGTTTCGCCCGCCCCGGCAGGCGTGGCTGGTGCCGCTGGTGTCGCGCTCCCGTGCGCGCGAAGGCTTGCAGACTGCGCCCACCACCCTGGCCGGGGTCAAACAGATGATCAAGGCACTCAAGCGCGGCGAATGCGTGGGCCTGCTGCCCGACCAGGTGCCCCCTGCGGGCCAGGGCGTGTGGACGCCGTTCTTTGGGCGCGACGCCTACACCATGACACTGGCGGTGCGTCTGGCCGCCCAGACCGGCGCCACGGTGCTGCTTGCCTGGGGACAACGCCTGTCCTGGGGCCGCGGCTTTGTGGTGCACATACAGCCGCTCACTCAGGCCTTGTCTGCCGATGTGCCAGAAGCCACAGCGCAGATCAACGCTGCGATGGAGTCCCTGGTGCGCGCCGCGCCGCACCAGTACCTGTGGGGCTACGCGCGCTACAAGGAGCCGCGCGCCTTGCCAGCGGTGCCCAACGCACCGGGGAATGTGGCATGACGCGCATGGTTCTCGGTCTGACGCGAATGCTGGGTCTGTTGCCGCTGGCGTGGCTGCGCGCCTTGGGTGCGCTGCTCGGGCTGGTGTTGTACGCGCTGGTGGGGTCGCGTCGGCGTGTGGTCTGGACCAATCTGCGGCTGTGCTTTCCGTCGCTCTCGCGCAGCGCCACGCGAGCGCGCGCCGTGCGCGTCTTCGTCTGCGTGGCGCAAAGCTGGCTTGACCGGGGCTGGCTCTGGCATGGCAGCCCACAGGTTACCCGCCAGCGCCTGCGGATCATCGGCGCGGTGGATGCGCTCGCGGGTGACGCGCCGACCGTACTCTTTGCCCCCCACTTTGTCGGCATGGACGCCGCCTGGACGGCGCTGACGCAGCAAGTCCCGCGCACCTTTACCACCATCTATACCAACCAGGCCAACCAGGTCTCCGACGCGTGGATACTGCAGGGGCGCAAGCGCTTTGGCAACGCACGCCTGTTTGGCCGCATCGACGGCGTCAAGGCGATTGTGGCGGGGCTCAAGCGCGGCGAGCCGCTGTACCTGTTGCCCGACATGAACTTTGGCCCCGAGGATTCGCTCTTTGTCCCGTTTTACGGTGTGCCCGCGGCCACGGTGCCGTCGCTCTCGCGCTTTGCGCGCCTGGGCCGCGCCAAGGTGGTGCCGGTGCTCTCGCGCCTGACCCCTGAGGGCTATGAGATTGAGGTGCTACCGGCGTGGCCGGACTTCCCCAGCGCCGACCTGACGGCCGACACGGCGCGCATGAACCTGCTCCTGCAGGACTACATCGACGCCAACCCCAACCAGTACTACTGGGTGCACAAGCGCTTCAAAGACCGCCCGCCGGGGCAGACGCCGCCTTATTGAGGAGGGTCGGGTTCGGTCGGGGCTGGCGCTGCGGCGCCCTGCGGGTGCGCCCATTTCCAGAGCAGTTGGGCCACCTCGTCGATGCCACGGCGCTTGGTGGCAGAAAACAGCATCACCTCACCGCCACCGGCTTGCAGCTTGGTGATCGAGAGAATCTTGGTGGCTTCGCTGCGCGTGAGCTTGTCCGACTTGGTGAGCACGATCAGGAACTTGAGCCCCTCCTGCACACGCGGGCGGATGATGTCGAGCAGGATTTCATCCAACTCGGTCAGGCCGTGGCGCGGGTCGCACATCAGCACAATGCCGGTGAGGTTTTCGCGCGTGACCAGGTAGTTGGCCATGACTTGCTGCCAGCGGATCTTGTCCTGCTTGGGAACGGCGGCGTAGCCGTAGCCGGGCAGGTCGGTCAGCACGGCGTCGGTCACGCCCTGCTTGCCCAGGGCAAACAGGTTGATGTGCTGCGTGCGCCCGGGCTTCTTGGAGGCAAAGGCGAGTTGCTTTTGCTGCGTCAAGGTGTTGATGCAAGTCGATTTGCCGGCGTTGGAGCGCCCGACGAAGGCAATCTCGGGAACGTCGAGCGCGGGCAGAAAATGCAGCTGCGGTGCCGTGGTCAGAAACCGGGCGGTGTGCAGCCAGCCCAGCGCGATGCTGGCCGACGCTTTGTCGCCAGAAGCGGCTTTTGAATCAGGGGGCGATGAAGGCGTTGGGTTTGTGTTGGTATTCATTGTTGTCTAAGTGAAACCCGAAGCCCCATTGTAGAATGCTCCAGCTTTTTTCACCCCCGAGGCGACTCTCCCCTATGAAGTTGATTCCACAAATCGTTCTTGCTGCTGCCGTGGCGGCGTCCCCGTGGTTGGCACTGGCCAACGAGGCGGCCAAGCTAGCCAAGCCGGATGTGGCCAAGGGCGAGGCCAATTTTGCTGCGGTGTGCGTGGCCTGCCATGGCCCGGACGGAAACTCTGTGCTGCCGATCTACCCCAAGTTGGCGGGGCAACATCCCGAATACCTGGTCAAGCAGTTGCGCGAGTTCAAGGCCGACAAGCGCGTCAACGCCATCATGAAGGGCTTTGCCTCGACCCTGTCGGACGACGACATGAAGAACATCGCCTACTGGGTGAGCGCCAAGACCTCCAAGCCCGGCGCTGCCAAGGACAAGGATTTGGTGATGCTGGGTGAGCGCATCTACCGTGGCGGCATTGCCGACCGCCAGATCCCCGCCTGTGCTGGCTGCCACAGCCCCAACGGCGCTGGCATTGCGGCCCAGTATCCGCGCCTGAGCGGCCAGAACGCCGAGTACGCCGTGATCCAGTTGACGGCTTTCCGCGATGGCGTGCGCAACAACAGTGTGCAGATGACCCAGGTCGCGGCCAAGCTCAACGACCGCGAGATCAAGGCCGTGGCCGATTACATCGCCGGGCTGCACTAAGCCTGGATTTGCGTTGACGGCCCCGAGCGGGCGCTCCAATCGCGTGCAGGCAAGCTCCAACAGGTTGCAATAAGCCTGCGCGTGCAGAAACTGGCGGCAGGCACTAGCATGGGGGTGTCGTCCACCTATTCAAACAGCCTGTCATGCCAATCATCATCCAACGCAATGGCCTTGCCCCTGTTCCAGCCAGCGAGATCACCGAGCGCGCCGTCTATGAAGGGCGACGTGACTGGCTCAAGCGCGTCGCCAGCGGCGCTGCTGCTGCCAGCCTGACCGGTTGGGCGGCGCGCGAGGCACTGGCGCAGGGCACAAGCCTCGCAGCGCGCCCCGGCAAGCTC
>CAIPBW010000053.1 GCA_903863395.1 uncultured beta proteobacterium | reverse complement strand
AACTCCACGCCTTCGATCAGCGTGAGCGCGAAGTGCGCTCCCATGGCAGCGCGCAGCACCTTGGGTGACCACAGCGCCGCCGTGCCCTTGAGCGCAATCACTTGCCCAAAACCAAAGGCCGCCGCGCTGCGCAAAATTGAGCCGACGTTGCCCGCGTCCTGAACCCTGTCCAGAATCACGCTGGCCGCCCCTGCATCAAGCGCAGCCTGCTCGGGCAGCGCCAGAACGAAACCGAAACGCCCATGCGACTCCAGGCCACTGAGTTCCGCAAACAGCGCCTCGGGAATGACCACATTGCTGCCCGCCGCGCGTGTGGTTTGCAGCGGCGCTGCAGGCCAATACGCGTCCGAGAACACCGCCACTTCCGGCACCAGGCCGCGCAGCAGGGCGGCGCTGCACAGATGCTCGCCCTCAATCCAGAAGCGGCCCGCCTTGCGGTAGGCGGTGTTGTCGGCGTTGAGCTTGCGCAACTCCTTGAGCAAGGGGTTGTCGCGCGAGGCGATGCTGCGCGGCGGGGTCATGCCAGCACCCGCGCCACCGGCGCGAACGACTTGCGGTGCTGCGGGCAAGCCCCATGCTCCTGCAGGGCCTGCAGGTGCTCGGCCGTGCCGTAGCCCTTGTGGCTGGCAAATCCGTATTGGGGAAAGGCCGTGTCGAGTTCGAGGCACCAGCGGTCGCGGTGCACCTTGGCCAGAATCGACGCGGCTGCGATGGCTGCCACCTTGCTGTCGCCTTTGACGATGGCTTGCGCCCGTATGTCGAGCACCGGTAGCCGGTTGCCATCGACCAGCACCAGCGTGGGCTTCAAGCGCAGGCCCTGGACGGCACGGCGCATGGCCAGCAACGTGGCCTGCAGGATATTGAGGCTGTCGATTTCTTCGACGCTGGCCTCGGCCACGCTGCAGCACAGGGCCCGGGCACGGATTTCCTCGTACAACTGGGCGCGCCTGCGCGGGCTCAGCACCTTGGAATCCGCCAGCCCCTTGATCGGGTTTTGGTCGTCCAGAATCACCGCCGCGGCCACCACCGGCCCGGCCAGCGGACCGCGCCCGGCCTCGTCCACGCCCGCGAGCAAACCCGGTTTGTCCCACATCAGGGGAACCTGTTCAGCGGACAAGAATGTTTTGGATCGCATCGGTGGCCAGGGTGACGGTGTCGCGCTGCAACTGCTGGTGCAGGCTCATGAAACGGGTTTGCAATTGCGCTATTTTCGCAGCATCGTGGTGCTTGGCGTCGAGCCAGACCTCAACCTCGCGCGCAAGGGCCGCAGGGGTGGCGGCGTCTTGCAGCAACTCCGGCACAACAAACTCGCCGCACAGAATATTGGGCAGGCCCACCCAGGGCTGCAACTGCTTGCGCCGCATCAACTGCCACGACAACCAACCCATGTGGTACGCAATCACCATCGGGCGCTTGAACAGCGCGGCTTCCAGCGTGGCCGTACCGCTGGCAATCAGCGTCACATCGCAGGCGGCCAGCGCGGTGTGCGATTGGCCTTCGAGCACGCGCAGGCTGTTGCCCAGGCCCTGGCGCTGCGCCAGGCGCTCAATCTCGGTGCGCAGGCCGGGCACGGCAGGCACGACGAATTGGGTTGCGGGGCGTGCCTGCCGGATCAGCGCCGCTGCCTGAAAGAAACGCGCCGCCAGGTGGGCAATCTCGGACCGGCGGCTGCCCGGAAGAATTGCCACCACGTCGTCGTGGTCGCAGAGCCCCAAGGCGGCACGCGCCGCGGCGCGGTCTGGCTGCATCGGGATCACGCTGGCCAGGGGGTGGCCGACATAGGTTGCCGCGATGCCGTTGCGCTGCAACAGTTCGGGCTCGAACGGAAAAATGCACAACACCAGGTCGGTGCTGTTGCGGATCTTGACCATGCGCTCGGGCCGCCAGGCCCAGACCGACGGCGAGACAAAGTGCACGGTGCGGATACCCTGGGCCTTGAGCGCGGCTTCCAGCCCCAGATTGAAATCGGGGGCGTCAATGCCAATAAACACATCGGGGCGATCCGCCAGCAGCCGTTCGCGCAACTGGTTGCGAATCCCCAGGATCTCGCGGTAGCGGCGCAGCAGTTCCCAACTAAAGCCGTGCACCGACAGTGTGTGATGCGGCCACCAGGCGTCGAACCCCTGCTCTGCCATGCGCGGGCCGCCAATGCCCACCGCCTGCAGGCCGCTCCAGCGCGCGCGCAATCCCCCCAGAAGCAGACCGGCCAGAAGATCGCCGGATGCCTCGCCCGCCACCATGGCCAGGCGAGGAGCGTGTTGCGACATGGGCGTCGGCCTTAGCGAACAATGCCGCGCTCGGACGCGGCCAGAAAGTCGAGCATCATCTGAACGTCAGCGGTCGACCCAGGCTCCTTGTCGATCAGTTGCGCCATCTCGGTCTGCGCTGCGGCAAGGGTCAGGCCCTGGCGGTAGAGCAGCCGGTTGAGCTGCTTGATGACGGCAATGCGCTCGGGGCTGAAGCCTCGCCGACGCAGCCCTTCCTGGTTGATGCCCGCAGCGGTGGCCGGGTTGCCCGCCACGGTGACATAGGGCGGCAAGTCCTGCGCCAGACGCGTCTGAAAACCGGTCATGGCGTGCGCGCCAATGCGCACGAACTGGTGCACGCCCGAGAGCCCGCCCAGGAACACCCAGTCGGCCACATGCACGTGTCCACCCAGCGTTGCGCCGTTGGCGAAGATGGTGTTGTCGCCCACCTGGCAGTCATGGGCAATGTGCACGTAGGCCATGATCCAGTTGTCGCTGCCGATGGTCGTCACCCCGGCATCGCCGGGTGAACCAATGTTGAAGGTGCAAAACTCGCGGATGGTGTTGCGATCTCCAATGAGCAGTTCGCAGGGCTCGCCCGCGTACTTCTTGTCCTGGGGAATGGCCCCGAGCGAATTGAACTGGAAGATGCGGTTGTCGCGCCCGATGGTGGTGTGCCCCTCGATCACGCAATGCGCACCCACCGTGGTGCCCGCAGCGATGCGCACATGGGAACCAATCGTGGTGTAGGGACCGACCGATACTGTGGCATCAAGTTGCGCACCTGCTTCGACAATCGCAGTGGGATGAATAAGACTCACGTCAGTACCACCTTCCTTCAGGCAACGGTGCGCATGGTGCACATCAGCTCGGCCTCGCACGCCACATTGCCATCGACCCGAACCACCCCCTTGAACTTGAAGATGCCCGATTTGGCACGCAGCAACTCCACGTCCATGATGAGCTGGTCACCCGGCTCCACCGGGCGCTTGAAGCGCGCCGAGTCAATACCGGCAAAGTAGTACACGGTCTTGTCGTCGGGCGACACGCCCATGGCGTCAAAAGACAACAGCGCTGCGGCCTGTGCCAGGGCTTCGAGCATGAGCACGCCAGGCATCACCGGGCGATGCGGAAAATGCCCGCCGAAAAACGGCTCGTTGATGGTGACGTTCTTGAGCGCCCGGATCGACTTGCCCTTGTCAATCGACAACACCCTGTCCACCAGCAAAAACGGGTAGCGGTGCGGCAACTTCTTGAGAATTTCGTGGATATTCATCTTGACCCAATTTCTTTTTCAATCGCTTTGATACGGTCGCGCAAGGTATGCAACTGCTTGAGCGTTGCGGCGTTGCGCTCCCAGGACGCATTCTCATCGACGGGGAATATGCCGGTATAGTGGCCCGGCTTCTGAATCGATCGGGTTACCACCGTGGCGGCCGAGATGTTCACGTTGGCGGCCACCGTGAGGTGCCCGAGGATGATGGCACCGCCACCCACAGTGCAGTTGGCACCGATGGTGGCACTGCCCGCCACCCCAACGCAACCAGCCATGGCGGTGTTGCGCCCCACGTGCACGTTGTGCCCGATCTGAATCAGGTTGTCGAGCTTGACGCCGTCTTCAATCACGGTGTCTTGCAGCGCACCCCGATCGACACAGGTGTTGGCGCCGATTTCAACATCGTTGCCGATTTGCACCGCGCCGAGTTGCTCAATCTTTTCCCAGACCTCGCCGTTGGGCGCAAAGCCAAAGCCGTCGGCACCGATCACCACGCCCGAATGCAAAATGCAGCGCTCGCCCACGACGCAGTTCTCGCCCACGGTAACGCGCGACTTGAGCACGGTGTGGGCTCCCACGCGTGCGCCGCGCTCGACCACACAGAGTGCGCCGATGCGGGCCGTGGCATCCACCTGCGCCAGCGGGTCAATCACAGCACTGGGATGAATCAGGGGGCCGGAAGAAGTTGGGCTGCCCTGCTTCCACAACTGGGTGAGCTTGGCGAAGTAGAGGTACGGTTGCTCGGCCACGATGCAGGTGCCGCGCGCTACGGCTGCGCAGAGCATCTGCGGCCCCACCACCACGCAGCCGGCCTTGGATTGCGCCAACTGCTGCTGGTACTTGGGGTTGCTGAGAAAACTCAGGTCGCTGGGCGTTGCCACTTCCAATGGTGCCAGCCCGGTGACCAACATGTTGGCGTCACCGTGCAGCTCTCCACCCAATGCCGCAATGATGGCCGCCAAGCGAATCTCCATAGCGCAGACCTTGGCGAATCGGGATTACTTGGTACCGTTGAGGATCTTGAGAACCTTGTCGGTGATGTCGTGCTTGCCGCTGCTGTACACGGCTTCCTGAATCACCATGTCGTACTTTTCGCCCTCGGCAACCACCTTGACCGCCTTGTTGGCCTTGTCGAGCACCTGCTGCAATTCCTCATTGCGGCGGGCATTGAGGTCTTCTTCAAATTCGCGACGCTTGCGCTGGAACTCGCGGTTCTGATCGGACAATTCCTTTTGTTTGGATGCCCTCTGGCTCTCAGGCAAAGTCGGCGCGTCGCGCTCGAGCTTTTCCCCCAGTGCCTTGAGCGACGCCTGCAGGTCCGTCAACTCCTTTTGGCGCTTGGCGAATTCCGCCTCCAACTTGGATTGAGCGGCTTTGGCCGGGCCGGATTCCGACGTGATGCGCTGGGTATTGATGTACCCGACCTTGGACTCCTGCGCCAGGGCACTTGCGGCTGCAAGCGTCAACACCAGCCCTACCAAACAGCGTGATTTGAATGTCTTCATTAGAAGGATGTCCCGATCTGAAATTGCATTGCCTGTATTTTATCGCTATCAAACTTGTTGATGGGTCTGGCAAACGCCAACCGCAGTGGACCGACCGGCGAAATCCAGCTAATCCCCACCCCTACCGAGGTACGTAGATCAGTGAGTTGAATCGCTTCATCATCACCGAAGATACCTCCGGCATCAAAGAAAGTGTACATGCGCAAGGTGCGGTCGTTGCCACCACCCGGCAGGGGCGACAGGAGTTCTGCGTTGAAGGTGATCTTTTTGGTGCCACCCGTGGCAACCGCTGCATTGATTCCGGGGGACGCCGCCAAGATGGCGCGCTGTGCTCCTGTGGTCAGGCTACCCTGCTCAAAACCACGCACTGAACCCAGACCACCGGAGTAGAAGTTCTTGAAGATCGGGTAGGTTTGCCCGTCGGTACCTGCGCCCAGGGAAAGCTCAGCATTGAAGGCCGCCGTGATCTTCTTGCTTACCGGGTAATACTGCTGGAATTGGGTTACGACGCGGGCATAACGCAATTCTCCGCCCACACTCCACTCGCCTGAAATGCGCGCCACCCGACCGGTA
The DNA here is from genome assembly GCA_903863395.1 of uncultured beta proteobacterium. Lineage (GTDB taxonomy): Bacteria > Pseudomonadota > Gammaproteobacteria > Burkholderiales > Burkholderiaceae_C > Allorhodoferax. The sequence continues at coordinate 14,969 of CAIPBW010000053.1, read as the reverse complement.
CTCGGAGCCAGTGCACTGTCGCGCGTGTCCCGGGCCCAGCCCACGGTGAGCGGCAGGGCGTTGCTGGTCAGGCCATACTGGTCGGCAAAGTCGGAGTACACCGTGGGCAGGTAGGTGCCGGGGACGATGCTGGTGCGGTCCACCCCAGCACCAAAAAACACGGTGTCCGAATCGGTAAACGGTACGCCAAAGCGCATGCTTGCCCCGGTAGTCTCGATCGAGTACCCATTGAGGTCGGCGTAAGGCCGCGAGTTGCGCTGGTACAGGTCAATCGTGCGCGAAACCCCGTCTTCGGTGAAGTAAGGGTTGGTGGTATTGAAGACGATGACGCGGTTGATCTTGCTGGTATTGATTTCCACCCCAAGCGAATTGCCCGAACCGAAGGCGTTGTCCTGCTTGAACCCGAACGACAGCCCCAAACCATCAGCGCTTGAAATACCTGCGCCCAGGCTCAGACTGCCGGTGGGTTTTTCGGCCACGGTCACCGTGATATCCGCTTGGTCGGGCGAACCCGGCACCTCTTGCGTATCAATGCTTACTTCCTTGAAGTAACCAAGCCGATCGACCCGGTTGCGCGACTGGCGAATCTTTTCGCCGTCGTACCAGGCGGCCTCAAGTTGCCGGAACTCACGGCGTATCACTTCGTCGCGAGTGCGGTCGTTACCCGCCACGTTGACACGCCGCACGTACACGCGGTGGCCGGGGTCGACCTGCAGCGTCAGTTCCACGCGATTGGTAGCACGGTCAATATCGGTGCGCGCTTCGGCCCGGGCAAAGGCAAACCCGAAGTTGCCGAAAAAATCGGTAAACGCCTTGGTGGTTTGCGTTACGCGGTCGGCGTTGTAGGCTTCGCCCGCCACCACCGTCACCAGCGAGCGGAACTCATCGTCCTTGTCCAGAAAATTACCCGCCAACTTGATCTTGGACACCACAAAGCGTTCGCCCTCGGTCACGTTGATGGTGATTCCCATGTCCTGCTTGTTGGGTGACATGGCTACCTGGGTCGAGTCCACCTTGAATTCCAGGTAGCCACGGGTCATGTAGTACGAGCGCAAGGACTCCAGGTCGGCATTCAATTTGGCACGCGAATAGCGGTCCGACTTGGTATACCAGCTCAACCAGCCGCCGGTGTCCTGATCGAACAGACCCAGCAAGGTGGACTCCGAAAAAGCCTTGGCACCGACGATGCGGATTTCGCGAATCTTGGCGGTCTCGCCCTCAACCACCGCAAAGCTCAGGTTCACCCGGTTGCGCTCGATGGGAGTGACGGTGGTGACCACCTCGGTCGAATACATGCTGCGGTTGATGTACTGGCGCTTGAGTTCCTGCTCGGCACGGTCCACCAGGGCTTTGTCAAAGGGTCGCCCGTCGGTCAGGCCGATGTCTTTCAGGGCTTTCTTGAGCACATCCTTGTCAAACTCCTTGGTCCCGGAAAATTCGACTTCGGCAATGGTCGGGCGCTCTTCCACAATCACGACCAGCACCCCGGCATTGACTTCGATGCGCACGTCCTTGAAAAGACCCAAGGCAAACAGCGACCGGATCGCGGTAGCAGCCTTGTCGTCACTGTAAGTGTCGCCCACGCGCACTGGCAGGGACGCAAACACGGTACCCGCTTCCACCCGTTGCAAGCCCTCGACACGGATGTCGCGCACCGTAAACGGCTCCAGCGCCAGCGCTGCCTGCAAGGACACAAACAACGCGCCAACAGTCAATGCAACGCGAAAAAAATTACGATTGAAATGCATGTTTACCAATAAAAGTTCGTCAGCATCCGGGTGCAACCCACCCATCAACCCAACAACCGCGTTACATCATTGAAGACGGCAACGGACATCAGCAACAGCAGCATGGCAAAGCCTACGCGCTGCAAGTTTTCCATCCAGGAATCCGGCACCGGCTTGCCACTGATCCACTCCCAAACATCATATAGCAGGTGGCCCCCATCCAGAACCGGCACGGGCAACAAATTGAGCACGCCCAGGCTGACGCTGATCAGCGCCAAAAACAGCACATACGAAGTGAACCCGATAGCCGCCGATTTGCCCGCGTATTCGGCAATCGTGATGGGGCCGCTCAAATTGCGGATCGAGGCGTCGCCAACCACGATCTTGCCCATCATCTGCAGGGTCAACGCCGATACATCCCAGGTGCGCTCCACCGCCCGAACCAACCCATCGACCACACCGTAGCGCACCAGAACCAGGGCCACCGGCGCGCCGATGTATGCCCCCACCCGCCCGATGGAGACGCCCTTGTCGGACTCCACGCGCGGGGTGACGGCAATTTCCTGCAGCGCCCCGGCACGGCGCACCTGCCACATTTGGCTTTTGACCTGCCCGTCGCGCCCAGAGAGGCGGATGAGTTCGCGCAACTGGGCGGCGTCTTGCATCACCACGCCATCGACGCGCTCGACCACATCTCCCGCGCGCAAACCGGCTTCGCTTGCTGCTGCCCCCTCGACCAGACCTTCCAGGCGCGCCTGCGAAAACGGGGTTGACACGCCGATTTTCTGAAACAGGCTTGCGTCAATCCGGTCGTGCTCCAACGTGCCCAAAGGAATGCGGGCAAGCTTGGGTGAGCGATGGTTGGCCTGTGCATACTCCAGCGTGATGTCGCGATGTTCCAAAGCGCCGTGCGTCAGCCACCAGCGCACGTCTTCAAACGAGAGCACCGGTTGCAGGTTGTCGGCGTCGTAGCCCGCCCGCTGCACGCGCTCGCCACCGGAAAAACCGGCTTGCGCAAACACCGAACCCGCCGAAGGCTTGGACAGCACCGGCTCGGGCTGCTCCACACCAATCCAATGCACGATGGCGTAGAGCAGCACCGCCAGCGCCAGATTGGCGAGCGGCCCGGCAGCAACAATCGCCGAGCGGCTGCGCAGCGGCTGCACGTTGAATGCCATGCCCCGTTGCGCCGGATCGACCGGGCCTTCGCGCTCATCAAGCATCTTGACAAATCCGCCAAGGGGGAAGGCGGCCACCACAAATTCGGTGCCACGCTTGGGCGAAGTCCAGCCCCACAGGCGCGGGCCAAAGCCGACCGAGAAGTGCAGCACCTTCACGCCGCAGGCCACCGCCATGGCGTAGTGCCCGAGTTCGTGCACCACCACCAAAGCTGCAATGGCAACAATAAAAGCGAATGCTGTCAACATACCAAAATCATTCTGTGTCACGCGCCCAACCGGGCTGCGCACTCTTGTGCAATCCGGCGGGATTGCGCGTCCAACATCAACAGGTCCGCAAGCGAACCCGGAGCCTGTGGCACCACGCGCTCCAAGGTGGCGGTATTGACGTGATGAATCTGGTCGAAACGAATCCGCCCGTCCAGAAAGGCTGCCACAGCCACTTCGTTGGAGGCATTGAGCACTGCCGTAGTTCCGCGCGGGCCTTGTAAAGATTCCCAGGCCAGCAGCAGGCCGGGAAAGCGCTGCCGGTGCTCGGTGCCGTCGAGTGTTTCAAACGTGAGCGCAGCCATGCGCGAAAAATCCAGTGCCGCCGCGCCCGACTGCACGCGCGCGGGCCACGACAACCCGTAGGCGATGGGGCCGCGCATATCGGGCGTGCCCAACTGCGCCACCACCGAATGGTCCAGGTACTGGACCATGGAATGGATCACGCTCTGCGGGTGGATCACGACCTCAATGTTGTGCGGCTCCATGCCGAACAGGAACCGGGCTTCGATGACTTCGAGCGCCTTGTTCATCATGGTCGCCGAGTCCACCGAAATCTTGCGGCCCATCACCCAATTCGGGTGCGCGCACGCCTGCTCGGGCGTGACGTCGCGCAAGGTTGCCACGTCACGGGTGCGAAAGGGGCCACCGGACGCGGTGAGAATGATTTTTTCGACACACAGCGGCCAGTCGCGCGGGTCTTGCGGCAGGGATTGAAAAATCGCCGAATGCTCGCTGTCAATCGGCAGCAGGGTCGCGCCGCCCAACCGAACCGTGTCCATGAAGAGTTGGCCGCCCACCACCAGCGCTTCCTTGTTGGCCAGCAGCAAGCGCTTGCCTGCTGCTGCCGCCGCCATGCAGGGCGCTAGTCCGGCGGCACCGACAATCGCGGCCATCACCACGTCGGCCTGCTCGTGCGCCGCCACCATTTCAATCGCCTGCGCACCCCACAGCACCCGCGTCGCTAGGCCCAGGCTGCGGCATTTGGCTTCGAGCGCACACCCATGGGGTTCGCTGGCCATGACCGCAAACTCGGGCGTATGCGCTGCGCACTGCGCCACCATTGCGTCCACATTGACCGATGCGGTCAAGGCAAATACCTCAAAGCGGTCGGGGTGCCGATCGATCACATCCAGCGTGTTGACGCCAATCGAACCGGTGGAGCCGAGCACCGTGACGCGCGACTTGGGCTGGCTCATAGGGTTTTGAACATCATGGCCAGCGGCAGGATCGGCAACAGGGCGTCCAGCCGGTCGAGCACACCGCCGTGCCCGGGCAGCAGGGCGCTACTGTCCTTGACGCCCGCACTGCGCTTGAACAGCGACTCGACCAAATCCCCGGCCACGCTCATCATGGTGAGAAACAGCACCGCAACCAGCGAGAACCAAAAGCCGCCGTATCCGAGCAGGGTATAGAGGCTTATCGACGCCATTGCCTGCGCGCCATCCATCCAGCGCCATGCCGCTGCCATCGCAATCACGCCAATCATTCCACCCACGACACCTTCCCAGGTCTTGCCAGGACTGATGGACGCAGCCAGTTTGTTCTTGAACAGCTTGCCGCCCAAGCCACGTCCGGCAAAGTAGGCAAATGTGTCTGCAGCCCAGACCAGCATCAGCACGGAAAACAGGAAGTTGATGCCCACCATCTTGATCTGCACCACCGCCAGCCATGCGACCCACAGAGCAGCAACGCCTCCCACCAGGCGCAACGGCCGGGGTACCGTAGCCCATACCGGGACGCCCTCACGCAGCAACCATGCCGCCAGTGCAACCCAAGCACAGCCAACGACGATCCAGAGTGGTCGCAAATTCATCCAGACCAGCCCGCCAAACCACGAACCCAGACACAGTGCAGCGCAGGTGAGCCCCAGTGCCCAGGCAGTTGCCGCGCTGCTTTGGTTGAGCCGCCCCCACTCCCAGCCACCGGCCGAAATCAACACCAGGGCGACCAGGGAAAAAGCCTGCGGCTCAGGGTGCAACAGGGCTGGCACCAATATTGCCAACAGGATCAACGCCGTGATGATTCTTTGCTTGAGCATGTCAGTTCTGCACCGCAACGCCAGCATCAGCCGCGAGCTGCTGCGATGTTTTTCCAAAACGCCGCTCGCGGGCGGCGTACTCTGCCAGTGCCGCGTCCAGGGCAGCTTCATCGAAGTCGGGCCACAGCAGTTCGCTGAAATACAACTCCGAATACGCCGCCTGCCACAGCAGGAAATTGCTCAACCGCTTTTCGCCGCCGGTGCGAATTACCAGATCAGGGTCAGGGCAATGGGCCAAGGCCAGGGTTTGGCTCAGGTTGTCTTCGGTTACTTCCTTGTTGAGCGCCACCAGTTGCCGGGCGGCGTTGGCAATGTCCCAGCGCCCGCCGTAGTTGAAGCAGACGTTCAGGACAATTTTTGAATTGCTGGCAGTCAGTGCCTCGGCCTTCTCCAGACCGGTCTTGATCTTCTCGGAGAGCGCCTCGCGCGATCCGACGAATCGGATCTGGACACCATCGCGCTGCATTTGAGTCACTTCGCGCGACAAGGCCATCATCAGAATGTCCATCAGACCCAAGACTTCGTCCGCTGGCCGACGCCAGTTCTCGGAAGAAAAAGCAAATACGGTAAGCGTGGCAATATCCCGCTCGGCGCAGGCCCGCACCATGCGCTTGAGCACCTCGACACCCTGGCGGTGGCCGGCGATGCGCGGCAGGTAACGCTGGGTAGCCCAGCGGCCATTGCCATCCATGACGACCGCCACATGCTGGGGAACATCGGTGGCCGAGGTCATACGCTAATGCCTGTCCAACAATCGCTCGGCAGGATCACACCGCCATGATGTCATGCTCTTTGGCTGCAACCAGGCGATCCACTTCAGCAATGTGCTTGTCGGTGACCTTTTGAATGTCGGCTTCGGAGCGCTTTTGGTCATCCTCGGAAGCGAGCTTGTCTTTCACGATCTTTTTGACGTGGTCATTGGCGTCGCGCCGGATGTTGCGAATGGCAACCTTGGTGCCCTCGCCTTCGCCGCGTACCACCTTGGTGAGTTCGCGCCGACGTTCTTCGGTCATGACCGGCATTGGCACCCGGATCAGGTCGCCCATGCTCGACGGGTTCAGCCCGAGGTCACTGTCGCGGATGGCTTTCTCGATCTTGGCACCCATCCCCTTTTCCCAAGGCTGCACGCTGATAGTGCGTGCGTCGAGCAGCGACAAATTTGCCACCTGGCTGATGGGCAGCATCGATCCGTAGTACTCCACGTGCACCGAATCGAGAAAAGCCGGATTGGCGCGGCCGGTGCGGATCTTGGTCAGGTTGTGCTTGAACGCTTCGATGGACTGGTCCATCTTGGCTTCCAGGTTCTTCATTACTTCAGTGATCGCCATAGTTCATCCTCGCGTCGTATAAGCCAAAGCAGAGACAAGCTCCTCAGACATGCACCAACGTACCCTCATCCTGATCCAGAACGACACGCTTGAGTGCGCCGTGTTTGAAAATTGAAAACACCTTGATCGGCAGCTTCTGGTCGCGGCACAAGGCAAACGCTGCCGCGTCCATGATGCCCAGATTTCTGGACATGGCTTCGTCAAAGGTAATCTTTGAATAGCGCACTGCCTTGGGGTCCTTCTTGGGGTCCGCAGTGTAAACGCCGTCGACCTTGGTGGCCTTGAGCACGATCTCGGCACCAATTTCTGCACCGCGCAGTGCGGCCGCCGTATCGGTCGTAAAGAACGGGTTGCCGGTTCCGGCCGCAAAAATCACGACCTTGCCCTCTTCCAAGTACTGCAACGCCTTGGGTCGCACGTAGGGCTCCACCACCTGCTCAATCGCAATGGCCGACATCACGCGCGCCGTCAGTCCGGCCTTGTTCATGGTGTCGCCCAGGGCCAGGGCATTCATCACCGTGGCCAGCATGCCCATGTAGTCGGCCGTGGCCCGGTCCATCCCGACCGAGCCGCCCGCCACACCGCGAAAGATGTTGCCACCGCCAATAACCACCGCCACTTCGACTCCCAGGCGGGTGACCTCGGCAATCTCGTCGACCATGCGGACGATGGTATTGCGGTTGATGCCAAACTGGTCATCACCCATCAACGCCTCCCCGGAGAGCTTCAGCAAGATGCGCTTATAGGCCGGCTTTTCGATGTCCATGGGAGGCTTTCAGTAGCAATGGGAAAGAAGGCAAGCAAGGAGCGGGTCGGGAGTTAGCCGGCCTGCTTGGCTGCAGCGACCTGCGCCGCCACCTCGGCTGCGAAATCATCGACCTTTTTCTCGATGCCTTCGCCCACCACGTACAGCGTAAACGCCTTGACCCCGGTGGATGCCGCCTTGAGCATTTGCTCCACGGTTTGCTTGTCGTTCTTCACAAACTGTTGGTTGAAGAGCGAAACTTCCTTGAGGTATTTCTGCACGCCGCCGTCAATGCGCTTGGCCACAATCTCGGCCGACTGAACCGGCTTGCCCGCAGCCGTAGCAACGGCTGCGTCTTCAGCCGCCTTGGCAGCCGCAACCGAGCGTTCACGCGCCACCAATTCGGCGGGCACGTCGGCGCTGGTCAGGGCGACCGGCTTCATGGCTGCCACGTGCATGGCAACGTCCTTGGCGGCGGTGAAGTCACCGTCGTACTCCACCACCACGCCAATGCGGGTTCCGTGCAGGTAGGACGCCAGCTTTGCGCCGGATGCGTAGCGCTTGAAGCGGCGAAACGTCATGTTTTCGCCGATCTTGCCAATCAAACCCTTGCGCACGTCTTCCAGCGTCGGGCCGAATCCGTCTTGCGCGTAGGCGAGTGCGCCCAGGGCGGCTACATCGGCGGGATTGTTCTTGGCAACCAGTGCCGCTGCCGCATTCGCCAGGGCCAGGAAGCTGTCGTTCTTGGTGACAAAGTCGGTCTCGCAATTGACTTCGATCATGGCACCCACGTCGCCTTCGATCGACACAGCAACAACGCCTTCGGCGGTAATCCGGGCAGCTGCCTTGCCGGCTTTGCTGCCGAGTTTGACGCGCAACAGTTCTTCGGCCTTGGCCATGTCGCCTTCGGCTTCGGTCAGTGCTCGCTTGCACTCCATCATGGGGGCATCGGTTTTTCCACGCAGTTCAGCGACCATGCTTGCGGTAATTGCAGCCATTTTTCTCTCCGTATTCAAAACAATAGTTTACTAAGCGCTAAAAAAAAGGGGCACGAAAGCCCCTTTGTTGGGTGCGTCGGCCTTAGGCCGCGGACTCACTCACCTCGACAAACTCGTCCTCGCTCTCGGCGACCACGGCCTTGATGACGTCGTCCACCGCATTGGCGCGGCCTTCCAGGATGGCGTCAGCAATGCCACGGGCGTACAGGGTCACGGCCTTGGACGAATCGTCGTTGCCGGGAATGACGTAATCAATGCCTTCGGGCGAATGGTTGGAATCGACCACGCCAATCAGCGGGATGCCAAGCTTGCGTGCTTCGGCGATGGCAATCTTGTGGTAGCCCACGTCGATGACAAAAATGGCATCAGGCAAGGTCGCCATATCCTGAATGCCGCCAATGTCTTTTTCCAGCTTTTCGAGTTCGCGGGCAAACATGAGTTGCTCTTTCTTGCTCATGCTGTCCAGACCCGCTTCCTGCTGGACCTTCATGTCCTTGAGGCGCTTGATGGAGGTCTTGACGGTCTTGAAGTTGGTCAACATGCCGCCAAGCCAACGCTGGTCCACAAAGGGAACGCCGGCGCGTTGTGCTTCTGCAGCAATGGTATCGCGCGCCTGGCGCTTGGTGCCCACCATCAAAATAGTTCCGCGCTTGGCGGAGAGTTGGCGCACAAACTTGGCGGCGTCCTGGAACATCGGGAGCGATTTTTCCAGGTTGATGATGTGGATTTTGTTGCGATGGCCGAATATGAACGGGGCCATTTTCGGGTTCCAGAAGCGGGTTTGGTGTCCAAAGTGGACGCCGGCTTCCAACATTTCGCGCATAGTGACTGACATAGTTAACTCCAAAGGTTGGTTCTAAAACCAAGTCCGCCGATTGCGCCCCCGCAGGAATAGAATCCCGCGAAAGCAGCAACACCTTGGTGGGACTGGTTTGCGATTGAGTTGCCAAAGGCACACATGCCCCCAGCAAAACCGTTCGAGTATAACATGGTGCTGCAATTTTCTTTCCCACACCGGACGCCATCCACCAGAAGCAGGAGTGCCATGAAATCGGGTTTCCATCTCTTCACCCAGCCCGCACCAGCCCATGGCTAGCAGCCTGCGTCCTGAACTAAGCCAGAAGCTCACGGCGGCGGTGGACGCCATGCCCGCGTTCCCCAAAAGCGTGCAGCGGATTCTGGAACTCACCCGCGACGTCAACAGCACCCCCAAGGATCTGGTCGAGGTGATCGACAAAGACCCGGTCGTCACTGTCAAAATTCTCAAGGTGGTGAATTCGGCCTATTACAGCCTGCCAAAGCAGATTACCTCGGTCGGCCACGCCGTGGTGTACCTGGGCTTCAACACCATCAAGAACCTGGCGCTGGGCATTGCCGCCATCGGGATGCTGCCCAAGGACAATCCGTCTGGATTTGACATCCAGCAGTACCTGATCCACTCCCTTGCCACCGCCGGACTGGCCAAGCAACTTGCCACCCGCATGGGCGGCATCGACCCAATGGACTGCTTCATTGCCGGTTTGTTGCATGACTTTGGCAAGGTCGTTTTTGCCCAGAGCATGCCCAAGGAATTTCGGGTGGCGCTGGACATATCAAAAAGCAACGGCAGTTCACTGCACGCAGCCTTGCAGCAAAGCATTGGGGCTGACCATGCGGTAGTGGGTGCCATGCTGGTAGAAAAGTGGCACTTTGCCCCGGACCTGATCGAGACCATTGGGCACCTCAACGTTGCCGACCTCAAGGACACGCCGATGATTGCCTGCGTATTTGGTGCCAACCAGATCTGCAAGAAGCTGAACTTCGGCTTTGGTGGGAACTGCTGCATTGATGCCTTGCCCGATCCGGTGGTCAAGCGGCTCGGCGGCGATCTGGACCAGGTTATCACCTCCCTGGGCGACCTGCAGCACGTGCTGGACGAAGCCACCCTGTTTGCCAAAGCCTGAAAGGACAACCATGAAAGTGCGGTTTTGGGGGGTACGCGGATCGATCGCGTCACCGGGCGAGAAGACTGTTCGCTATGGAGGCAACACCACCTGCATCGAGGTTCGCACCGACGACAACGAACTGATCATCCTGGACGCAGGCACCGGGATATTTCCGCTGTCACAGTCTTTGCTGGCACACATGCCCGTCACGGCCAATGTGCTGATCACGCACTCGCACTGGGACCACATTCAGGGTCTGCCGATGTTCATTCCCAACTTCATTCCAGGAAACACCTTGCGGCTGCACGGCGGCTTTGACCCGGTATCGGGAAAAGGGATCGAGCAGGTGATGGCGGTGCAGTTGCAGTACAGCTACTTTCCGGTGCGCGAAGTGGAAATGAAGGCAAAAATTGAATACGTCACGTTGATGCCGGAGCAATCGATCCAGATCGGGTCGGCCACGGTGACGCCTTGCCTGCTGAACCATCCGGTGATTGACTTCGGCTACCGCATCGAGAGCCACGGGAAATCGGTGTTCTTTACCGGCGACCACGAGCCCCCCTACAACATCTACCAACCCGGCGACGACGGCTATGACGAGTACCAGGCGTTTGTGGACCAAAAAGCCCGGAGCATTGAAGACGCGATGCGGGGCGTGGACGTCCTGATTGCCGACAGTTCCTACACCGACGCCGAATACGCTGCCAAGCGCGGCTGGGGCCACGGCACCTTTGGCACCAGCATGCAATGCGCCCGCGCTGCCGGAGCCAAGGTGCTGTACTGCACCCACCACGAACCCACCCGCAGCGACGATGCGCTTGAAGCCGTTTTCCAGGGCGCGCTGCGCGACTACGCTGATATCGCGCACGGCATGGACATCCGGCTCGCGCGCGAAGGCGAGACCTACGAGTTTTAGCCTTGAGAGGGGCGGGCGTTAGCGCCGCTTTTTGGGCGCCTTTTTTGCGCCAGTTCCAGTTTTGGAAACTGAAGCCGACTGCTTGGCCGAATTGCGGCCGCTGCGCTTGCGTGCGCTGTCGGCAAACATCGCCGCAGGCGAGCCTGCCTCCGGGTCTTTCCAGGCTGGTGGCTTGGCGCGCAGTGCCGCGTCGCGGTGTTGATTCTTGTCGGACAGGGAATCGCCGTCGTGGACCAGTCGGAAATCGATTTTTCGGCCGTCGAGGTCCACCCGGCTCACCTGGATACGCACCCGGGTGCCAATGGCATAGCGGATGCCGGTTCTTTCGCCGCGCAACTCCTGGCGCATCTCGTCAAAGCGGAAGTACTCGCCTCCCAACTCGGTGATGTGCACCATGCCTTCGACGTACATGGCATCGAGCGTCACAAAAATACCGAAACTGGTGGCTGCCGAAACCACGCCGCTGTATTCCTCGCCGAGGTGCTCCTTCATGTACTTGCACTTGAGCCAAGCTTCTACGTCGCGACTGGCCTCATCGGCGCGGCGCTCGTTGGCGCTGCAGTGTAAACCTGCGGCTGACCACGCCTGCCCTTCGGCACTGGCTTTCTTGGGCTTCACGCCGGGTATGCCGGCCTTGGCTGCAAGGCCTTTCTCCAACCTGCGTGAGAGCTTGGCGTGCGCTTCGCCCGGCGTGGGCAAGGCGGGCAACTGGTACTTGGCCTTGGCAAGAATCGCCTTGATCACCCTGTGCACCAGCAAGTCGGGATAGCGCCGGATCGGGCTGGTGAAATGGGTATAGGCGTCAAACGCCAGACCAAAGTGGCCGCTGTTGATGGGGGTGTAGATGGCCTGCTGCATCGAGCGAAGCAGCATGGCGTGGATCTGTGCCGCGTCGGGTCGCTCTTTGGTTGCCTCGGCAATGGCCTGAAATTCGGATGGCGACGGCGTATCGCTCACCGTCTTGCCAACACCCGTGGCCTTGAGGTAGCTGCGCAGCATCTCGGTCTTTTCCGGCGTTGGCCCCTCATGCACCCGAAACAGGCCCGGATGCTTGCTCTGCGCAATGTAGTCGGCGCTGCACACGTTGGCGGCGAGCATCGCCTCTTCGATCAAGCGGTGCGCCACGTTACGGGTGCGCGGGATGATTTTTTCGATGTGGCCGTTTTCGTCGCACACGATCTGCGTCTCGGTGGTCTCAAAATCCACCGCGCCGCGCTTCTGGCGCGCCTTGGCCAAAGCCTGGTACACGCCATGCAAATTGAGCAGGTCGTTGACCCGGTCCTTGCGCCGCAGAGCTTCCGGCCCGCGCGTATTGCTCAGGATGGCCGCCACCTCGGTGTAGGTAAAGCGCGCGTGGCTCCACATCAGCGCCGGGTAGAACTGGTAGGCACCCACCACGCCCTCGGTGCTCACTAGCATGTCGCACACCATGCACAGGCGCTCTACCTCGGGGTTGAGTGAGCACAAACCATTGGAGAGTTTTTCCGGCAGCATTGGTATCACCCGGCGCGGGAAATAGACGCTGGTGGCGCGGTCGTAAGCGTCCACGTCGATGGCCGAACCAGTCTCTACATAGTGGCTGACATCGGCAATCGCCACCAGCAAACGCCAACCCTTGACGGCTGACTTTCCACGGCCTGTGGTGGCGGGTTCGCAGTACACCGCGTCGTCAAAATCGCGCGCATCTTCGCCATCGATGGTGACCAGCGGCACATCGGTCAAATCGACCCGGCCTCCGCGATCCTGGGGCCGCACCTTGTCCGGCAACGTGCGCGCCAGCGCCACGCAGGACTCCGAAAATACATGGGGCACGCTGTACTTGCGCACCGCGATTTCGATTTCCATGCCCGGATCGTCTACTTCGCCGAGCACTTCCTTGATGCGTCCCACCGGCTGGCCAAACAGCGCCGGCGGCTCGACCAGTTCGACCACCACCACCTGCCCCACCTTGGCCACGCTGGTCGCGCCCTTGGGGATCAGCACATCCTGCCCGTAGCGCTTGTCTTCGGGGGCAACCAGCCAGACGCCGCTTTCCTGCAACAGTCGCCCGATGATGGGCTGGGACGAACGCTCCACAATTTCCACCACGCGCCCCTCGGGTCGCCCCTTGCGGTCGCTGCGCACGATGCGTACCTTGACGCGGTCCTTGTGCAGGACGGCGCGCATCTCGTTGGGTGGCAAATAGATGTCCGGGGCCCCGTCGTCGCGCGACACAAAGCCATGCCCATCACGGTGGCCTTGAACGACCCCGCTAACTTCATCCATCAATGCGCTGGTTTGAACAATGTTTTTGATATACTTCTCCACTTTCCTGAAATGCCCAGGTGGCGGAATTGGTAGACGCACTAGTTTCAGGTACTAGCGAGTAACTTCGTGGGGGTTCGAGTCCCTTCCTGGGCACCAACAATGGTAATGTAAATGGCCGCTGGCACGGATGTGCTGGTGGCTATTTTTTTATCCCCACGATTTGGCCGCCTCATATCGGCAGCGCCGTCAGGTCGTGCCCTTGGGTGCCGACAATGCGCGCCTTCGTAAATTCACCCACCTTGAGCGTCTTGCTGATTTTCTCAGGCGGCAGCAGATGCACGACGCCGTCGATCTCCGGCGCGTCGGCGTAACTGCGGCCCACGCCGCCCTTCTTGCCCATGGAGCTTGCCGAATCCACCAGCACCTGCATGACGCAACCCACACGCTTACGCAACTTTTGCACCGAGACTTCTTCGGCCACCGCCATAAAGCGGGATTGGCGCTCCTGCCGCAGTTCCAGCGGAAGCATGCCGGGCAGGTCGTTGGCCGCAGCGCCCTTGATGTCGCTGTAGGCAAAGCAGCCCGCCCGATCAATCTGGGCTTCGCGCACAAAATCCAGCAGGTGCGCAAACTCTTCCTCGGTTTCGCCCGGAAATCCGGCAATGAAGGTGCTGCGTATGACCAACTCGGGGCACGAGGCACGCCACTGCAGAATGCGCTCCAGGTTCTTCTCGCCGCTGGCCGGGCGCTTCATGCGCCGCAGCACCTCCGGGTGGCTGTGCTGCAACGGTACGTCCAGGTACGGTAGCACCTTGCCTGCTGCCATCAGCGGCATCACGTCATCCACGCTGGGGTACGGGTACACATAATGCAAGCGCACCCATGCGCCGTACTGCACGGCGATCTCGCCCAGCGTCTGGACCAGTTCCAGCATACGGGTCTTGATCGGCTTGCCATCCCAGAATCCGGTGCGGTACTTCACATCCACGCCATAGGCCGAGGTGTCCTGGCTGATTACCAGCAACTCCTTGACGCCACCATCAAACAAGGCGCGCGCCTCGGTCAGCACATCGCCCACGGGGCGCGAAACCAGATCTCCGCGCATCGACGGAATGATGCAAAACGTGCAATGGTGGTTGCAGCCCTCGCTGATCTTCAGGTAGGCGTAGTGCCGAGGCGTCAACTTGACCCCGGCCACACCAAACGCGTTGGGAACCAGATCGACAAACGGGTCGTGCGGCTTGGGCAGATTGGCGTGCACCGCATCCATCACCTCCTGGGTGGCGTGCGGACCCGTCACGGCCAAGACCTTGGGATGCATTTGGCGCACCAAGTTGCTGCCACCCTCGGCCAAGCGCGCACCCAGGCAGCCCGTCACGATCACACGTCCGTTCTCGGCCAGGGCTTCGCCAATGGTGTCCAGACTCTCCTTGACGGCGTCGTCAATGAATCCGCAGGTATTGACGATCACCAGATCGGCACCCTGAAACGACTTGACCGTCTGGTAGCCCTCGGCGCTGAGTTGCGTGAGGATCAACTCCGAGTCGGTCAAGGCTTTGGGGCATCCTAGCGATACCATACCTATACGCGGGATTTT
>CAIPBW010000052.1 GCA_903863395.1 uncultured beta proteobacterium | reverse complement strand
TGGCGATCCATGACTTCATGCCTGCATGGATTGCCACGCTTCGCTCGCAATGACAAGCAAAGGCATGGACTGGCGCTTCGCGAGATTCAATTGCAGCGAATCAGCGCCTTGCCGGCCAGCAAGGGCTTGAGTTCTTCGAGTTGCGCTTTGGTGGCAGCGCTTGCTGCGGGCAGTTTGAGCAGGTGCGTGGCAGGCGCTGGCGCCTCCTGCACTACCCGGGCGCTGCGTACGCCGCGCTCGACCAGACGCGCCAGTTCTGCCGCTGCCAGCGCCTGGGTTTCAAAGTTGCCCAGCGAAAGTCCAAACTCCTGCGCCGCGTTACCCAGGGTGCGCGCGGTCACGCCCTTGGCCGCCAGCTCGGCGCGCTTGCGCGCGAGCAGTTCGGCGGTGGCGAACTTACCCATGTACACCATCCACGGCGGCGGCAACGCCACCGGCTCGATCTGCCAGGCAGTGGCACCTGCCAGACCGCCCTCCAGACCACGGCGCAGCACCACGGTTTGCGCGTCGTCAAACGGACCGGCCTGCAAACACTCCTTAGGTGCGAGTTCGGCCAGGGCTTGCGCCTCCACGCGTTGGACTTCGGCGCTGCTGAGCACACGGATCGCCTCCGGGTGGATTTGCTGCTCCAGCCGCTGGGGTTCGCGCTGCAGGGTCGGCCCCATGCCGTAGGCGCGCAGCAGTCCATCGCTCCAGGCAAAGTAGAGGGCGTTGGCAAGAACCAGGAGCAGTACCAGCAGGCGCAGCATGGAATCAGGGCGGGTTGGCCGCAGAGTGTGCCACGGGTCGCACGCTGACCTCGGCGCTGACGATTTTTTTCACCCCGTCAGCGGTCTGCAGCAGCAAGGCACCTCCGACGTCCACGCCACGCGCCACGCCGGTGGCGCCGTCGCTGCACTGCACCGTCTCACCGCGCAACAGGTCACGCGCCAGAAAATCGGCCTGGAACGGGGCAAAACCCTGGGTTTCAAAGCGCTGCACGGTGTGCACCAGCGGCAGGACGATGCGCGCCAGCGCGCCCGGCGCGTCCACGCCCGGCAGCAGTTCTTCCAACCCGGCAGGCGCTACCGAAAAGCCGTGCGCCGCAGGTCGGACAATGTTGACGCCCACGCCAATCACCACGTAGCGCAGCGCGCCCACATTGGCGGTTTCGATCAGAATGCCGGCCAACTTGCGCTGCTCCCACCAGACATCGTTGGGCCACTTGATGCGCAGCGCCGGGTGCAGGCTTTGTGCCACCGTCAGCCCCACGGCCAGCGACAGCCCGGCCCAATCCTGCGGCGAATACGCCAGAGCGAGCGAGAACGCCAGCGCGGCCGGCCCTGTTGAACCCGCTGGAGCCGCGTCCTCCCACACACGCCCCATGCGCCCGCGCCCGGCGCTCTGGCGCTGGGCCACCAGCAGAATCGGCTCGGTCTGCCCGGCGCGCGCGCGGCGCATCAGCTCGCTATTGGTGGAGTCAATCTCGGGCAACACCTCCACAGTAAAGCCCGGCAGCAGGGGTTGCACCGCCTCCCACAGGGCCTCTGCTGGCCACAGCACGGGGGCGGCACCGCCGGACATCTCAGATCCGCCGACGCTTGGGCGCGAGCAAGGTGCCGCGACAGTTCTTGGCACCGCACCAGCAGGGGTACTCGGCCTTGAGGGCAGGCGTGTAGCGCGCGTCGATCACCAGACCGTAGTCGTAATGCAGCTCTTCGCCTGCGCGGATGTTGCGCAGCGCCTTGATGAACACGCGGTCTTCCACCTCGTCGGCCTCGCAATTGGGGTCGCACGCGTGGTTGATCCAGCGCGACGAATTGCCCCCATGCAGGGCGTCAATCACACGCTCTTCGTCCACGTGGAAGTAAAAGGTGTGGTTGGGGTCGGTCGGGTCGTGCGGGTGGCGGCGCTGCGCCTCGGGCCAGGAGATCACTTCGCCCACGTACTCGATAATGGTTTCGCCCTCGGCAATGTCGACCAGCGCAAACACGCCTTTGCCGTGAACGCCGGAGCGCCGCGTCTGGATGCGACGCCCTGATGGGGATGCGGGAGAAAGCGCTGGTTTTTTTGCCACGTCGAAAAATTTGGTATGGTGAGTCGTATGGGCGCGCATGTGCGTGCCTGCGTATGTGTGGGCGCGCCTGCGC
>CAIPBW010000051.1 GCA_903863395.1 uncultured beta proteobacterium | reverse complement strand
ATGAAAAATACAAGGCGCAGTACCCCAAGGAAATCCGCAACAACCCGTTGATCGCGTTGCGCTACTACTCGTTCATGAACACCGACCCGCTGCTCAAGGACGTGCGCGTGCGCAAGGCGCTCTCCATGGTGGTGGACCGCGACATCCTGGCCCAAAAGGTCACCGCCGACGGCCAGCTCCCGGCCTATGGGGTAATCGTCAAGGGAACCATTGGCGCAGAAGTTACCAGCTACGACTGGGCCGCATGGCCCATGGCCAAGCGCGTGGAAGAGGCCAAGAAGCTGCTGGCCGAAGCGGGCATTGCGCCGGGCACCAAACTCCGGTTTGCCTACAACACCAGCGACTACCACAAGAAGATGGCGATCTTTGTCGCCTCCGAGTGGAAGACCAAGCTCGGGCTGGACCTGGAATTGGACGCGATGGAATTCAAGGTGCTGATCAAGAAGCGCAACGACAAGGACTACCAGATTGCCCGCAACGGCTGGGTGGCCGACTACAACGATGCCACCACCTTTTTGGCACTGGTGCAGTGCGGCAACGACCAGAACAACCAGAACAGTTGCAACAAGAAGGGCGACGCCCTGATCGAGCAGGGCAACCAGAGCCTGGATGCCGCCAAGCGCAAGGAGTTGCTCACCCAGGGTGCGCGCCTGATCATGGAAGACTATCCCCTGATGCCGCTGCTGCAGTACACCCTGCCGCGGCTGGTCAAGTCCTACGTGGGTGGCTATAGCGCCACCAACACGCTGGACCGCTACCGCGGCAAAGACCTCTACATCATCAAGCACTAAGACGGGTTGTGGCGATGCCAGGCCAACGCACTGCTGCAATGCTGAATGTGAGCAGGAGACACTGAATGTGGTCTTACGCCCTGCGCCGCATGGTGGCGACGATTCCCACGCTGCTGCTGGTCATTACCGTGTGCTACCTGCTGCTGCACTTCACGCCCGGCGGCCCGTTTGATACCGAGAAAAAAGTTTCGGCTGCGGTGCTGGCCAACCTGCAGGAAAAGTACCACATGAACGAGCCGCTGTGGAAGCAGTACCTGCTGTACCTCAACAGCCTGTTGCACGGCGACCTGGGCGCGTCGTTCCGGTACGAGGACTGGAGCGTCAATGAACTGGTGGCCACGGCATTGCCGGTGTCGGCGCTGATTGGGGGCGTGTCGCTGCTGATCTCGCTCGTTATCGGGGTGGCCCTGGGTGCGCTGGCCGCCTTGCGCCAAAACAGCGTGGTGGACTATCTGGTGATGTTTCTTGGCAGCGTGGGCAGCGTGTTTCCGGCGTTTGTGATCGGGCCGGTGCTGGTGCTGGTGTTTGCCATCTGGATGCAGCTTGTTCCGGCCGGGGGCTGGGACAACTTTGCGCCGCGCTACATGGTGTTGCCGATGTCGCTGCTGGTGGTGCTCAATGTAGCCACCATTGGGCGGGTGATGCGCGGCAGCATGATCGAGGTGATGAGCAGCAACTTTATCCGCACCGCGCGTGCCAAGGGCCTGCCCCAACGCACGGTGGTGCTGCGCCACGCCATGAAGCCCGCGCTGCTGCCGGTGGTGTCGCTGATCGGGCCGATGGCAATTTCGGCCATCACCGCCGCCGTGATTACCGAAACCATTTTCTCGCTGCCCGGCCTGGGCAAGCTGATTGTGAGCGGTGCCAGCAACCGCGACTACACGCTGGTGCTGGGGCTGGTGGTGCTGGTGACCGTGATTACGGTGGTGTTCAATCTGCTGGTGGACCTGGCCTACGCCTTGCTCGACCCGAAGATCCGTTACTAAAGGCGCTGCGCACCATGGTATTTGCCAAGAAGGACGACGCGCTGGTAGCCAAGCTGGGCGAGGCCATTGAGCCCGCCTTGCATGGCCGCAGCCCCTGGGCCGCAGCGCGCACGCGCTTTGCGCGCAACAAGGCGGCGATGTTCAGCCTGTGCCTGCTGGGCCTGATTACCCTGGCCTGCATCGTGGGGCCGTATCTGCTGCCGCATGCCTTTGACAGCGCCGACTGGGAGGCCATGAGCCAGGCCCCCACCTGGAAGAACATGCACTGGTTTGGCACCGACGAGTCCGGGCGCGACCTGCTGGTGCGCGCGCTCATTGGCGGGCGCATCTCGCTGATGGTGGGGCTGATGGCCACCATTGCCTCGGTCAGCCTGGGCATTGCCTGGGGTGCCACGGCCGGATTTGTGGGCGGCAAGGTGGACTCGGTGATGATGCGCGTGGTCGACATCATGTACGCCGTGCCTTACCTCTTGATTGCCATTCTGATGGTGACGCTCCTGGGGCGCGCCTTCTATCTGGTGGTGATCACCATCACCGTGTTTTCGTGGATGGACATGGCGCGCGTGGTGCGCGGGCAAACGCTGTCGCTGCGCAGCAAGGAGTTTGTGGAAGCGGCGCGCGCCATGGGCGTGCCCACGCACCGCATCATCTTCCAGCACATCGTTCCCAACCTGCTGGGCGTGGTGGTGGTGTACACCACCATTACCGTGCCCGGCGTCATCATTACCGAGTCGGTGCTGTCGTTTTTGGGCCTGGGCATACAGGAGCCCATGACCAGTTGGGGCGTGCTGATCCACGACGGCGCGCAGGTGATGGAAGTTTCGCCCTGGATGCTGCTGTACCCCGGCGCGCTTTTGTCCACGGCGCTGTACTGCTTCAACTACATCGGAGACGGGCTGCGCGATGCACTCGACCCCAATGACCGATAAGGCCGCGCCCCCCATGAGCCTGTTGCAAGTGCGCAATCTGGGCGTGCAGTTCAGCACGCAGGACGGGGTGGTGTATGCCGTCAATGGCCTGAGCTTTGGCCTGGAGCGCGGCCAGACCCTGGGCATTGTGGGTGAGAGCGGCTCGGGCAAAAGCCAGAGCGTGCTGGCGCTAATGGGGCTGCTTGCGCGCAACGGCAAGGCCAGCGGGCAAGCGCTGTACAAGGGCAGCAGTTTGCTGGACATGCCGGCCGACGCGCTCAACCAGATTCGCGGCAACCGCATGGCCATGATCTTCCAGGACCCCATGACCTCGCTCAACCCCTACCTCACGGTGGAGCGCCAGATGACCGAGGTGCTGCAGTTCCACAAGGGCCAAGACCGCGCCAGTGCGCGAGCGGCCT
>CAIPBW010000050.1 GCA_903863395.1 uncultured beta proteobacterium | reverse complement strand
GCGTATAGACAATTGTCTCAATATCTGTATACTCCGTCAAAAATTTTTGGAACGCGCATGAAACGAGTCGATGATTTCCGCTTGAAATTTGGCCGCCGCGAACTGGTTCCCCTGATTATCGGGGGAATGGGGGTGGACATTTCCACTGCTGAACTGGCACTGGAGGTGGCACGGCTTGGCGGCATCGGGCATATCTCCGACGCCATGGTGCAAGACGTGTCGGACCGGCGCTTTGACACCGAGTTCGTCAAGGAAAAAACCAAGTTCTACAAGCACAACATCGACAACTCCGACAAGAGCGTGGTGCAGTTTGACCTGGGGCGGCTGGCTGAAGCCACCAAACTGCACGTGGGCCGCACCATGGAAGCCAAGCGCGGTGAGGGCATGATTTTCATCAACTGCATGGAAAAGCTCACCATGAACGCGCCGCGCGAAACGCTGCAGGTGCGGCTCAATTCGGCACTGGACGCAGGCATTGACGGCATCACCCTGAGCGCGGGTCTGCATTTGGGCTCGTTTGCGCTGATGGCCGAGCACCCGCGCTTTCGCGATGCCAAGTTGGGCATCATCGTCTCGTCGGTGCGCGCTTTGCAACTGTTTTTGCGCAAGACCGCGCGCCTGAACCGCTTGCCTGATTTTGTGGTGATCGAAGGCCCGCTGGCGGGTGGGCATCTGGGCTTTGGCATGGACTGGGCGCAGTACGACCTGGCCACCATCGTGGCCGAAGTGGCGCAGTACCTGCAGACCGAAAAGCTCGACATTCCGCTCATTCCTGCAGGCGGCATTTTCACCGGTACCGATGCGGTGGAATTTCTGGAGCGCGGTGCGGCCGCCGTGCAGGTGGCCACGCGCTTTACCGTGGCCAAGGAGTGCGGCTTGCCCGACAAGGTCAAGCAGGAGTATTTCAAGGCCAGCGAGGAAGACATCGTTGTCAACGGCGTATCGCCCACCGGCTACCCGATGCGCATGCTGCGCAACACCCCGGCCATTGGCGCAGGCATCCGTCCCAACTGCGAGGCCTACGGCTACCTGCTCGACGGCGCGGGCAACTGCGCCTACATCACCGCTTACAACCAGCAAATTGCGCTGCACCCGGATGGCAAGAACATTTCCGTGGTGGACAAAACCTGCCTGTGCACCCACATGCGCAACTACAACTGCTGGACCTGCGGCAGCACCACCAACCGGCTCAAGGACACCACCCGACGCCTGAGCGACGGCAGCTACCAGGTGCTCAGTGCCGAACACATCTTCCGTGACTATCAGTTCAGCGTTGACCACCAGATTCTGTTGCCCAACTGAAGTTTGACGGCATCGTCTACCAGGTCTGCGGTTGCCTTGCGGCGGCGCGGATAATCGCACCCCATGGAACTAGCCAGCTTTGTGATTGATTTCGTCCTGCACGTGGACCGCTACCTGGAAGCCTTTGTACAGGGCTACGGTGCCTGGGTGTATGCGCTGCTGTTCCTGGTGATCTTTGTCGAGACCGGGGTGGTGATCATGCCGTTCCTGCCGGGCGACTCGCTGCTGTTTGTGGTGGGCGCAATGTGTGGCGTGGGGCTGATGAGCTACCCACTTTCGGTGGGCCTGCTGTTTGCCGCGGCCGTGCTGGGTAACCAGTCCAACTACCACATCGGGCGCTACTTCGGGCCCAAGGTGTTCCAGTGGGAGGACTCGCGCTACTTCAACAAGCGCGCCTTCGACCAGGCCCATGCCTTCTACGAGCGCTACGGCGGCGTCACCATCGTGGCGGCGCGCTTCATGCCCTTTTTGCGCACCTTTGCCCCGTTTGTGGCGGGGGTAGCGCAGATGACGCGCGCACGCTTCGTGTTTTTCGATTTGACCGGCGCAGCGCTGTGGGTGGGCTCGCTCATCACGGTCGGTTATTTCTTTGGCGACCTGCCCTTTGTCAAGGCGCATCTGGACAAGATCATTTGGTCGATGATCCTGGTGCCCGGCCTGCTCATCATGCTGGGTGCCTGGCGCGCACGGCGCGCTTCCAAGTAGCGTTGCTGAGCAGAGATTGGGAAAGGGGCCCGCAGGCACGGACCCCTTTCCCAATCTCTGCGGGGAGCGTGAGAGCTAGTTCAAGCGGCGCAGGTTGTTCTGCGCTTCCATCTTGAACACCGAGACGGTTTCCACCAGTTCATCGGCCAGGGACTTCAGGCTGGCAGCGGCGGCGGCCATCTCTTCTACCAGCGCGGCGTTTTGCTGTGTGGCCTGGTCCATCTGCGAGACTGCTTCGCCCACCTGGGTCACACCCAGGGCCTGCTCGTTGCTTGCAGCGGTGATCTCGGCCATGATGTCGGTGACCCGCTTGATCGAGTTCACCACTTCGGTCATGGTGGCACCGGCTTTATCGACCAGGGTGGTGCCGTGTTCCACACGCTCGACGCTGGCGCTGATCAGGTTCTTGATTTCCTTGGCCGCTTCGGCGCTGCGCCCGGCCAGCGAGCGCACTTCGGTGGCGACCACAGCAAAGCCGCGCCCCTGTTCCCCAGCGCGGGCCGCTTCCACGGCCGCGTTGAGCGCCAGGATATTGGTCTGAAACGCAATCCCGTCAATCACGCTGATGATGTCCGAGATACGGTGCGACGATTCGTTGATGCCCTTCATGGTGGCAACCACTTGCGCCACCACTTCGCCGCCCTGGACGGCGACGGTCGAGGCGCTCATCGCCAACTGGTTGGCCTGGCGCGCGGACTCGGCGTTTTGTTTGACGGTGGAGCCCAGTTGCTCCATGGATGCGGCGGTTTCTTCCAGCGCGCTGGCCTGGTTTTCGGTGCGCGCCGAGAGGTCGTAATTGCCTTGGGCAATTTCGGCACTGGCGGTGGCTACACCTTCGGAACCCTGGCGCACTTTGGAGACAATTTGCGTAAGGCTTTGCTGCATGCGCAACAGTTGCGCCATCATGCTGTGGTTGTCACCGGCTTGCAGCGCGATGCGCGTAGTCAGGTCACCAGTGGCCACACTTTGCGCCAGGCGCTTGGCTTCCACCGGTTCGGCCCCGAGCTCGCTGAGCTGGCGACGCACGATGGCGCGGATAACAAAAAACAGGACCACTTGCAGCAAGCCCTGGCCGATCCAGATCAGGCCGTTGATGTGGCGGATGTCGGCCATGTCTTCGCTGATATCGGTGGTTACGCTCACCGCGCCCAGCACATTGCCTTCATCAACCGCGTGGCAATCCAGGCAGCGTGAGGTGCGAAATTCCTTGTAGGCAATGTAGGGAATGACGGCGCGCAACGCAGTGCCGCCACGCTCGTCTTGCAGCGTGCGGTAAATGGTCTTGCCGTTGCTCAGAACCTGGCGGTCCAGGTCGTCCACGGGCTTTTCCATCGGCAGGCCGGGGCCAAACTCGTCGTTGCCCTTGCCGCGCACCACACGCAGCTCTTTGAGGCCGTCGGACACGCCCATCTTGTTGATGAACAACGCGCGCGCCTTTTCGTCGCTGATGACGTCGTGCCCATCGACCTGGGTGGACATCAGGGTATTGAGTGAATTGATCACACCGTCGGCAACAATGTTGGTGCGGTCTTGCGCCGCGTGCAAGGAGCGCTCCTCGATCTTGGTGGTGATCCAGAATTGCGCCACCACCAGAATGACGATCAGAAAACCCTGGATGAGTAACTGCAACTTGCTTTGCAGGCCAAGCCGGGACCACAGAAGTACGACGCTGTTCATTGTTGGGTCCGGTTGAGAGTGGAAAAGGGTGTTGGTGCTGCTGCCTTGAGTATCGCCGCCCAACGCTCCCCAAATCTGTCTCAATTTGTAACAGTCAGCCCTTGATGCGCTCGCGTGACAAGGGTGGCTGCTTGGCGAAATAGGCGGTAATTCCGCGCATCAGCGCGTCGGCCAGCTGGTTCTGGAATTCGCTGCTGTTGAGCCGCGCCTCTTCGGTCGGGTTGCTGATGAAGGCAGCTTCGACCAGCACGCTGGGAATGTCGGGAGCCTTGAGCACGGCAAACGATGCCTGCTCCACGCGCGCCTTGTGGAGCTTGCCGACGCGGCCGATTTCCCCCAGCAGGGTGCCGCCGAGTTTGAGGCTGTCATTGATCTGCGCGGTGGTGCTCATGTCAAGCAAGGCGTGCTGCACGGCGGCGTCCTTGGTCTTGACGTTGATGCCCCCAATCAGATCGGCCTTGTTTTCCTTGGCCGCCATCCAGCGCGCAGTGCTGCTCGATGCGCCGCCCTGGCTGAGGGCAAACACGCTGGCACCCTGCGGGTCGGGCGTAAAGAAAGCGTCGGCGTGCAGACTGACGAACAGGTCGGCCTGCACGCGGCGTGCCTTTTGCACCCGTACCTGCAAGGGAACGAAATAGTCGCCATCGCGCGTCAGGTAGGCACGCATGGCGTTGCCGTTGACCTGGCTGGCGTTGATGCGCTCTCGCAACAGGTGCGCCAACTGCAGCACCACGTCTTTCTCGCGCGTTCCTGCCGGGCCGATCGCGCCAGGGTCTTCGCCGCCGTGGCCGGCGTCCAGCGCCACGATGATGAAGCGCCGGGTGCCGTCGCCAGTGGCAGGCTCGGGCTCAGCAGGCGCAGCATGCCCTGCTACGACTGGAGGTGCTGGAACCATGACCGGGGGAACTGGCGCAGAGGCGGCCTTCTGGCTCTTTTGGGCGATGAGCTCGCCCAGCGGGTCGGTGGGTGGAGGCAGGGCGACTGCGCTGTCTTTGGCGTACTGGGCAATCAACGCTTCCAATGGGTCACTTACCTTGACCGGGTACAGGTCGAGCACCAGCCGGTGCTGGTAGGCTGCCACGGGTGTGAGCGCAAATACCTGCGGCTGGATAGGCACTTTCAGGTCGATCACCAGGCGCACGATGTTGGGTGCAAACTGCCCGACCCGGATCCCGGCAATGTTGGGGTCATCCGGCCTGACCTTGGCCACCAGTTCCTTGAGCGCCGGGTTCAGGCTGATGCCTTCGATGTCGAGCGCCAGACGCGGAGGGCTGGCGACAAACTGGTGCTTGGTGATTAACGCCGCATCGGACTCGATCGTCACGCGCGAGTATTCGGGCGCGGGCCAGACGCGCACCACCACAATGCTGGCACCCTGCGCCAGATGTGGCAGACCCAGCGTGAGCACCACACTGCCGTACTGCAACAGCGAACGGCGTTTCATGCGGCGGCCTTGTCCAGTGGGGTGGCAGCCAGCAGCGCTGCGCCGGTGGCGCTGTGGGCACACAGGCCGACCTGGCGCGCGCCGTCCAGGGCGGTGTGGAGGGTGATGTCCAGATCGGCCGTGGGCAGTTGTGCTCCTGCCTTCTCGGGCCACTCCACGAGCTTCAGGCCGGGGCTGGCAAAGATCTCCTTGAAGCCGGCGTCCTCCCACTCGCGCGGGTCGGCAAAGCGGTAAAAGTCAAAATGCCAGATCGGCAGGCCCGGCAATTCGTAGGGCTCCACCACGGCATAGGTCGGGCTCTTGATGCGCCCGCGCACGCCCAGGGCTTGCAGCAGGTGGCGCACCAGCGTGGTTTTACCGGCACCCAAGTCGCCATGCAGAGCAATGAAGGCGTCGCGCACAACCGGCTGTGCGGCGAGTTGGGTGGCAAACAAATGGGTGGCGATTTCGTCGGCCCAACGCAGGCTTTTTACAATCGGCAGGTGACAATGATCCGTACGCACTTCGATGGCAACCAATGGGTTTCTCAGATTCAGGCCTGGGGCCGGGAACTCGGATTCTCCCAAATTGGCGTGAGCGGTGTCGATTTGTCTGCGGCCGAGCCCGGTTTGCTGGCCTGGCTGGAGCAGGGATTCCATGGCGATATGGACTATATGGCCCGCCACGGCACCCGGCGCGCGCGTCCCGCCGAACTGGTGAGCGGCACCGTGTCGGTGCTGACCGCGCGCATGGATTACCTGCCCCTGGCCACCCCCGAGGGCTGGCAGGCGCTGGAGTGGCAGCGCTTGGAATGCCCCGGCGAAGCAGTGGTCTCGCTGTACGCCCGTGGGCGCGATTACCACCGCGTGCTGCGCCAACGCCTGGAGCATCTCAGTGGCCGTATGGCGGCTGCCCTGGGGCCTTTCGGGCACCGCGTGTTTACCGACTCAGCGCCGGTGCTCGAAGCGGAACTTGCGGTACGCAGCGGCCAGGGCTGGCGCGGCAAGCACACCCTGGTGCTCAACCGCACGGGTGGCTCGATGTTCTTTCTGGGGGAAATCTATGTGGACATCGCACTGCCCGCGACCGAAGCGGTGTCGGCGCATTGCGGCTCGTGCAGCGCCTGCATCACTGCGTGCCCCACCCAGGCCATCGTGGCACCGTACCGGCTGGACGCCAGGCGCTGCATTTCCTACCTGACGATTGAGCACGCCGGGCCGATACCGGTGGAACTGCGCGCCTTGATCGGCAACCGCATCTACGGCTGCGACGATTGCCAGTTGGCCTGTCCCTGGAACCGGTTTGCCCAGCGCAGCGCCTTGCCCGACTTCGCGCCGCGCGCGGCAATGACGGGCTCAGATCTGGTGGCCCTGTTTGCCTGGAGTGAGTCCGAATTTCTGCACGCCACCGAAGGCAGCCCGATTCGGCGCATCGGGCACGAGCGCTGGTTGCGCAACCTGGCCGTAGCGCTGGGCAATGCCTTGTGCGCAGGCCACGACGTGCGATCGGCCCTGGCCCAACGCGCCGACGACTCCAGCGCCCTGGTACGCGAGCACGTCGCATGGGCACTTGCGCAGGACGGCGCAGGCTGAGGCGAATTCGCCTACATTTACGCCTTGTTGTCACCACCCATCAACCGCTCAGGAAACCCATGAAGATCAGCCGCCGCGTATTTGCCTTGACATCCCTTGCTGCCGTGTTGCTGGCAGCCTGTTCGCCGCAGGACAGCGGCAAGAGTGCCTCCGGTGCCAAGCGCGAGGTGTCGCTGCAACTGGTCGCCGAAAAGGCCAAGGGATTTACCGTGGGTGCGATGATGAGCACGGCCACGGTGTACGTGTTTTTTGATACCCAGTGCCCGCACTGCGGCCACCTGTGGGAGGCGTCTGCGCCCTTGCACAAGCGGGTGAAGTTTGTCTGGATTCCCATCGGCATGATCAATCCCAGCAGCACGTCGCAAGGTGCGGCCTTGCTGACAGCGGCCAACCCGCTGGCACTGATGACCGAGCACGAAGCCTCACTGTTGGCAGGCAAGGGTGGCATCGGGGCATCGTCGAGCATCCCCTCCGAAATTGCAGACGCGATCAAGGCCAACACCCAGTTGTTCAACAGTTTTGGTGCCGAGTCGGTGCCGTTTGTGGTGGCCAAGAACGCACGCAGCGGGCAGACGGTCAGCCGCGAAGGTGCTATGGACAGCGCCATGCTGGCCGACTTCATCGGGCTAGATTCGGCACCTTGAGGTTTAACGCAGCACGCCCAGGGCCAGCGGCAGGCTGAGCATGCCCAGCAGGGTTGAGAGCGTGACCAGACCAGCCACGTAAGCGCCGTCGTAGCCCATGCGCGCTGCCAGCACATAGCAGCTTGACGCGGTGGGCAGGGCCGAGAAGGCCAGCAGAATCGTGGATTGGGTTGGGTCCAGCGCAAACACCTGCGCCACGCCCCAGGCCACCAGCGGCAGCAACAAATGGCGGATAGCCAGCACCGATACCGCCAGCACCTTGCCACGAGCCAACGCGCCCAGGCGCATGCCCGCACCCGCTGACATCAACCCCAGCGCCAGAGATGCCGCGCCGATGCGGCTTACGGTGGGCTCCAGCCACGCGGGAATGGTGTAACCCAGCAGATTGACCACCAGGCCGCTGGCCGTGGCAATGATCAGCGGGTTGCGCACCAGCTCGCGTACAAAGCCGCGTTCGGCGTGGCGCACCATCGGCCAGACCGCACCCATGTTGAACAGTGGCACGCACACGCCAATCAGTACCGCAATCCATTGCAGACCCACCGGTCCGGCCAAGCGGTCGGCCAGCGCCAGACCGATGAAGGAATTGAAGCGAAACGCCACCTGGGCGCTGCTGGCGTGGTCGCGTCTATCGATCCAGCGCCCCAGTATGGGCAGGTGCGGCAGCACATAGGCCAGGGCGATGCCGCAGAGCCCCAGCGCCCAGCCCGCGCCCATCAGGTGCGCTGCAGCGCGCAGGTCCAGCGGGTTGCGCACGATTGACTGGAACAGCAGCACCGGAAACAGAAAGAAATACACCAGCGCTTCCACCGGCTCCCATACCGAGCGATTCAAGGACGTATAGCGGCACAGCAGATAGCCGCACAGGATCAGCGAGAAGTCGGGGAAGAGCAGCTGCGCAAAGTTCACGCGCCAAGAATACCAGCGAAGCGGCGTCGGTTACCATGCTCGCTGGATCGATCATTACAAATGCAATTTAGGAGATTGACACCATGTTTCGTCGCAGCCTTTTGGTTTTGAGCCTCGTCGCAGCCACCGGTACTTCGTGGGCTCAAGGCTACCCCAACCGCGTTGTCAAGTTGCAGGTTCCGTTTGCGCCCGGCGGCACCACCGACATCGTTGCGCGCACCATTGCCGACTCGCTGGGCAAGGCCCTGGGTCAGAGCGTGGTGGTGGAAAACAAGGCCGGTGGCGGCGGCGTGGTCGGTGCCAATGAAACCGCCAAGGCCGCCCCGGACGGCTACTCGCTGGGCATGGCAACCGTCTCTACCGTGGCGGCCAACCCGGCCATCAATCCCAAGATTCCGTACAACCCACTGACCGACTTTACCCCCATCATCAATGTGGCCGCCACCCCGAATGTGATTGCGGTGCACCCAAGTTTTCCGGCGCGCGACTACAAGGCCTTCATGGCAGAGGTCAAGAGCCACCCCGGCACCTATTCGTATTCCAGCTCGGGCACCGGCGGCATTGGCCACCTGCAAACTGAACTGTTCAAAAACCTGACCGGTGCCTTTATCACCCACATTCCCTACCGGGGTGCCGGCCCGGCGCTCAACGACACGGTGGCCGGACAGGTGGCCATGATCTTTGACAACATGCCCTCGGCCATGCCCTTCATCCAGTCGGGGCGCCTGATCCCGATCGTGGTGGCGGCACCCCAGCGTCTGGCCCAGTTGCCCAATGTGCCGACCTTCAAGGAGGTGGGGCTCGAGCCGGTCAACCGCATGGCGTTCTACGGCATCTACGGGCCCAAGGGCCTGCCCAAGGAAGTGGTGGACAAGATCAACAGCGCCGTGCGCAAGGCGCTGGAAGACCCGGCGGTGCGCAAGCGCATTGAAGATACCGGCTCGCTGATTGTGGGCAACACGCCCGAGCAGTTTGCCGCCCAGATCAAGGCCGAGTACGAGGTTTACAAGAAGGTGGTTGACTCGGCCAAGCTGCGCCTGGAATGACGCCTGCCGGCGCAGATAGCCAGGCCGACATCGCCGAATTTATCGACGCCCTGTGGCTGGAGGATGGCTTATCCAGCAACACCCTGAGCGCCTACCGCCAGGATCTGGCGCTGTTTGCGGCGTGGCTGGCGCTCTCAAAGCGCACGCTGCTCGCGACCACCGAAGTCGACCTGCAAGCCTACATTTCTGAAAAGCACGCAAGCACCAAGGCCACCACCGCCAACCGGCGCTTGACCGTGTTCAAGCGCTACTTCCGCTGGGCCTTGCGCGAGGGGCGGGTACTGGCCGATCCCACCCTCCGGCTGGAGCCTGCCAAACGTGCCCTGCGCGTGCCCAAGAGCATGACCGAGGCGCAGGTGGAGGCGCTGCTGGCGGCGCCGGACACCTCGCAGGCCCTGGGTGTGCGTGACCGCACCATGCTGGAGCTGATGTACGCCAGCGGGCTGCGCGTGAGCGAGCTGGTGACACTCAAGACGCTCAACCTGAATTTGAACGACAACGTCTTGCGCGTGCTGGGCAAGGGCAACAAGGAGCGGCTGGTGCCGTTTGGTGAGGTGGCGGCGGGGTGGCTGCGCCAGTACCTGGGCGGCGTGCGCGCCGAGTTGCTGGGTGCGCGCCAGACGCAGGATTTGTTTGTCACCGTGCGCGGCACCACGCCGGGCAGCGCCATGACGCGCGTGATGTTCTGGATGGTGGTGAAGAAGTACGCGCTCTTGGCGGGCATTCGCTCACCACTGTCGCCGCATACCTTGCGCCACGCCTTTGCCACGCACCTGCTCAACCATGGAGCCGATTTGCGCGCGGTGCAAATGCTCTTGGGCCACGCCGATATTTCGACCACCACCATCTACACCCACATTGCCACCGAGCGTCTGGCGGCCTTGCACGCGCGCCACCACCCGCGCGCTTGAGTTTCGGCTGGCCCCGCGCTGGGTGTTACTGGCCGAACGACTCGGCCCACACCAGGGCCTGCATGTGGGCCATGTTGATCTGGTTGTTGTTGAGGCCCAGCGTTGTTGCGGCGCGCGCAAACGCTGCGTCGTCCCCGGTTTCGCAGGCCACCGTGAGATCCAGCAACGGGGCTAGCGCGCCACTGCCGTGCAGCAGGGCTTGGGTCACGCTGTCGGGCAGGGTAAGACCGGCCAGGGCGGCCTGCATCGGCAGGCCCAGCATGGTGTCGAGCAACGAGAACACGCCGGTCACAAAGGCGTTGTCCACCTCTTCTACCGGGAACAGGTCGGCGGCCAGCAGTTCCATCAGACGGCCACGCACCACGGCGGTACTTCCTACGGCGGGCGACGTGTCGCTGCCGCGCGACGTGGTCATGAGCAGGGCCGCCCATTTGAACAGGCGGTTCAAGCCCAGCAGCATCACCGCGTGGCGAAACGAGGTGACCTCCGAGCGCGC
>CAIPBW010000049.1 GCA_903863395.1 uncultured beta proteobacterium | reverse complement strand
GGCCAGCGAAGTGCGCGGCCGCGCTTTTGTGGAAATGCGCGAAGCACCGCAATGAAGCACATCGCGCGCAAGCGCTTTGGACAGCACTTTTTGAGCGACCTGGGCATCATCGATGCCATCGTCCGGGAAATCGCTCCCAAGGCGGGGCAGCGCATGGTCGAAATCGGCCCGGGGCTGGCCGCATTGACGCAGCCGCTGGTCGAGCGCCTGGGGCATTTGCACGTGATTGAACTCGACCGCGATCTGGCGCAGCGCCTGCGCAGCCACCCTCAACTCACGGTGATCGAGTCGGATGTGCTGAAAGTCGATTTTGCGCGTATTCGCCAGGACTGGGACGCCAGGGCGAACCTTGCGACCGAACCGAGCGCACCCAGTGGTGGGGGCAAGCTGCGGGTGGTGGGTAATTTGCCGTACAACATCTCCACCCCGATCCTGTTTCACCTGCTGCGCTACGTGGACGTAATCGAAGACCAGCACTTCATGCTGCAAAAGGAAGTGGTGCAACGCATGGTGGCGGACCCCGCCAGCGGCGACTACGGGCGTCTGAGCGTGATGCTGCAGTGGCGCTATGCGATGGAGAACGTGCTGGCGGTGCCGCCCGAGAGTTTCGATCCGCCGCCACGCGTGGACAGCGCCGTGGTGCGCATGGTCCCGTTGGCCGAGCCACCCCAGGTCGATGAAGAGCTTTTGAGTGAACTGGTGCAGGTGGCTTTTAGCCAGCGGCGCAAATTGCTGCGTCACACGCTGGGGCGCTGGCTAGAGCAGCGTCAGGCCAGCGTCGTGTTTGATGTGCAGCGCCGCGCCGAAGAGGTTCCGGTGGCGCAATACGTCACCCTGGCGCAGCAGCTTGCGGCCACCGCGCAGGAAGCGACGTAATGCGATTTCAGGCGGCGGCGAGCCAGTAGCCGGCGTTGAAAGGGCTGCTCATGCGCAGCGCCAGCGGGGAGACATCCAACAACTTGTCGGTGGGCATCTTTTCCCCGGTTTCAGTGATCAGGTCCACGCCCGTGACCGTATTGGCCTCGTTAGTTCCCTTGTTTGCCTCGTTCGCCCGTTCTGCTTGGCTGGTTTGTGCAGAACGGGCTACAGAAAAGAATAGAAGCACCTGAACGGTATCTTCCGGTCTCCCCAGTAGTCGGCGGTGTCGCGGAAGATGTCGAGCAGCTGCTCGCGCGCTTCCTTGTCAAACTTGGTGTTGGCAGGAATATGTTCCAGCACGGCGATAAAACCGGGTTGCGGTCCGGATTTGTGTACCGGGTCGGTCAGGCTGTCGTACAGGGCGTCGAAGTTCTTGCCGACGTGCGCGGGCAGCATGAACTGCTGGCCGATCATGTCGAGCACATCCTGCTTGCTCTGCGCGTTGGCCAGATTGGCGTACAGAAAGTGGTGTCCCAGACTCTGGGCGGCTTCCTGCAAATCGGGCACCCTGAAGGCGCGTATCGACTGAACGATATTGTTTCTGACAGTTCGAAGTGGCATATCCATTCCCGCTTCTCTTTCTAAAAATTCAAAAACTTCAACTAAGGAACGATCTTGCGAAAACTCGCATAGTGGTCGTCCGAGTAATAACAGGCGTTCGGCAAGGTGGCAGGGCCTCCGCACACAATGCGTCGCGCTCCACGGTTTTTGGATCCCGGTGTTGCTACGGTGTATTCGCGGTAGTAGCCGCGCTTTTGCGCCGGGAGCACGCGCTCCCGATTGCCAAAAACCACACCGTCTTTCTCATACGGGAACGGACCACCATGGTGAATACGTCGGTAAGTTTCCTGGCCCTGCACCGGCAAACTGCCCAGCGCAACACCCGCTTCCATTTCGGCCGCAGACCATGACTTAGCCTGCGCACTTCCCAATGCCGCCGCAATCAAAAAGCCAGTAAGCGCCAACTTAACGATGCCGGTGCGCACAATGAAACCTCTCAAACCACCCCGGGTAAACCCGAGCAATCCATGGCGCTAGTGTCGCGTATTTGCCGCACAAAAGCAAGCCCTAGACGACTTTTAGAGGCCGCAACCTCGCAAAATCAGGGACACCACGTGCTCGGTGGCGCGGGCGTGGTCGCGCGCGCTAAGCGACTTTTTACCCAGGACGGCGGCGACCTGGACGTCAAAGTCTGCATAGGTCTGGGTGGCTGCCCAGATTGTGAAAAACAGGTGAACGCCGTCCACCTTGGCCATTTTTCCGGCATCCATCCAGGTTTGCAGGACGGCGACCTTCTCCTGCACCATCTGGCGCAATTCGGTTGAAAGCAGGGAGTGAACCACGGGCGCGCCGTGCAGCAACTCGTTGGCAAACACCTTGGAGCCGTCCGGGCGCTGGGCTGACAAGGCCATTTTGGTGCGGATGTAGTGTTCCAGGGCCGCGCGTGGCTCGGCGTCTGCGAGGATGCCGCTGGTCGGAACCAGCCAGTCGTTGAGGATGCGGGCCAGCACGGCGCGGTACAAAATGTCCTTGCTGCCGAAGTAGTAGTGCAAGTTGGCCTTGGGCAGGCCGCTGCCTTTGGCGATGGCAGCCATGGTGGCACCACGGAAACCGGCGCGGGCAAACACCTTCTCGGCTGCGCCCAGAATCAGGTTTTCGTTGGTTTGACGAATCTGCCCCTTGACTGCATCCTCGGCAGGAGCAGTGCTCAGGCTCGGTCGGCGGGAAACGGCGGGGGTATTCATCAGCATGAAGAAGGGGCCGCATCGGTTGGGATACGGCCCCTGGTCAGAAAGTCAGAAATACACTCAGCGCGTAGGGTTGGCTTACTTGCTGGCGGCGTCCCAGACTGCGTGCGTCATGGCGGCTGCGCCCGGATCCTTCTTGATCACGGGAGAACTGCCACCTGCCAACAGCACCTTGACTGTGCGCTCGTAGGCAGCGGGTTCGAGGTAGCCAATCTTGGGCGTGCCCGCATTGGTGATGAGCTTGGCTACGTTTTCCATCTGGCGCTTTTGCACCTTGAGAGTGGCACTGCCAGAAGCGTCAGCGGCTACCACCAGCTTGGCGGCATCTTCAGGATTCTTGACGGCGTCGTTCCAGCCTTTGAACGTGGCCTTGAGGAACTTGCCCATACGCGCCACAAAGGCCGGGTCCTTGAGCTTGGCTTCCATCACATACAGGCCGTCTTCGAGCGTGGCCACGCCTTCTTTCTCGTAGAAGAAGGTGATCAGGTCGCTTTCCTTCACGCCCGCATCAACCACTTGCCAGTACTCGTTGTAGATCATGGTGGAAATGCAGGCGGCCTGGTTTTGCAGCAGCGGGTCGACGTTGAAACCTTGCTTGAGAACCTTGATATCCACATCGGGCTTGTAGCCGAGCTTGCCCATCCAGTTGAGGAACGGGTACTCGTTGCCGCCGTACCAAACGCCCAGGGTCTTGCCCTTAAGGTCCTTGGGGCTGGCCACGCCACTGGACTTCTTGCAAGTCAGCATCAGGCCGGACTGGTTGAACACCTGGGCGATGTTGACCAGGGGAACGCCAGCTTCGCGCGAGGCCAGGGCCGAGGGCATCCAGTCCACCACCACGTCAGCGCCGTTACCGGCAATCACCTGGGCCGGGGCAATATCGGGGCCGCCCGGCTTGATCGTGACATCCAGCCCCTCGGCCTTGTAGTAACCCTTGGCGGCGGCGACGTAGTAGCCGGCGAACTGGGCTTGTGGCAGCCACTTGAGCTGCACCGTCACCTTGTCGGCTGCCTGCGCCGTCATGCCAAAGACAGCGACCGTGGCGGCCAGCAGGCCCTTACTGAACTTGAAAGAACGGGTCATAAATACTCCTGGGGTTGAAGGAACAAACACACAAAAAAAGCGCGGCATTATTTGCCACGCACCGACGGATGCCAGAACGCCGCCCGGCGCTCCAACTGCACTAGCAAAGCATAGGCCACCGAACCGGTCACGGCGGCCACCACAATCGCACTCCAGACCAGGGCCATGTTCATGCGCGAGGCCTCGGTCGAAATGCGAAATCCCAGGCCCACCGTGGGCGAGCCAAAAAACTCGGCCACGATGGCACCGATCAAGGCCAGCGTGGCATTGACCTTGAGCGCGCCAAAAATAAAAGGCGTGGCCGCCGGCAGGCGCAGCGACCACAGCGTACGCCGGTATCCGGCGGCGTAGCTGTACATCAGTTCGCGCTCGAGCTTGCCCGAGGCCTGCAGGCCCGCCAGGGTGGAAACGAGCATCGGGAAAAAGGTCATCAGCACCACCACAGCGGCTTTGGACGGCCACTCAAACCCGAACCACATCACCGCAATCGGCGCCACCGCCACCAGGGGCACGGTGCTGGTGAGCGAGGCCAGCGGCAGCAGTCCACGCTGCAGGAACGGCATGCGGTCAATCGCCACGGCAACGCCAAAGCCCATGCCGCTGCCCAGCACCCAGCCCACGGTGACTGCGCGCACCACAGTCTGGTTGAAGTCGCCCCACAGCTTGGGCCAGTTTTCCACCAGCGACTGGGCAATCAGCGCGGGCGCGGGCAGCAGCACGCGCGGCACATCGAATGCGACCACCAGGATTTGCCAGAAATACAGAATCCACAGGCCAAACAGCCCGGCCGTCAGAACGCCGTCAAAGCGCCCCGTGTTAAGGGCGGCCACGCGCCGGATGGTCCAGATGGCACCAGCGCCCAAGGCAACGGTGCACAGCCAGAAAAACGGTGTGGGTGCGGCGTCGCCATGGGCCGCCGGGTGCAGCAGCAAAAACGCAGCCGCCAGCGCAGTGGCTGCGACTGCGGCCAGCGTCAGGGTGTGGGAGTGGTG
>CAIPBW010000048.1 GCA_903863395.1 uncultured beta proteobacterium | reverse complement strand
GAGTTGGTGGATCGATCATGCATATTGTTAACAATCATGTCAACAATGTTTTCCCCCAGAAAGTACAAACAATTGAAAAACGATCTTTGGTACAGTAATACCTGATCGCAGCCCGCGCAAACCAATTCATGCACAAACCTGAGCCAATTGCCACTTTTTTGCACCAAAGACGTGCATTGAGCCCATGTTTTTGTTAACAATCTGATTCACAGAACTGTGAATCGCAAAGACCATGCCAAAGAACAGTACCAAGCCTGTGAGTGACGACGAGGAGCAATTTATCGTTGACAGCATTTACGAGGCGGTAATTGACCAACGTCTCTCACCCGGGACAAAGCTTTCAGAAGTCGGCCTGTGCGAAGCCTTTGGGGTTGGCCGCATGCGCATTCGGCGCAGCCTGCTTGTATTGGCGAGTCGGGATGTGATTGAACTGCAGCCCAACAAGGGCGCGTTTGTCGCTTGCCCGACTGCTAAGCAAGCACGCGAAGTATTTGAAGCCCGCCTGAGTCTGGAGCCACCACTGGCCAAGCTCGCAGCGCAGCGGGCAACGCCCTCCGACATCAAAAATCTTGAGAAGCACTTGCTCAAGGAGTCGGCTGCACTCAAGGCGGGTAACCGACGTGAGGCGATTCGCCTATCGGGCCAGTTTCACAACAGCCTGGCCATGGCGGCTGACAACGAAGTAATGCTTCGCATGGTGAAGGACCTGGTAACGCGTTCTTCACTCATCATTGGCATGTTTGGTGACAGCGGTGTCACCAACTGCAGGGACGACGAACACGCCGGCATCGTCCAGGCGATGCGCTCGGCTGACGGCAAGTTGGTTGAAACGCTCATGGTGGAGCACCTCAATCACATCAAGGACCACTTGAACCTCGACCGTCCCAAGGGCGGGGTCAAGGACCTGGTTTCGCTATTCAAGCTTGCATAGCCAAGGCATGGCTGAATAGGCGAAAAAAAGCCCGCGTAGAGCGGGCGTCTTCAGGGTGAGGCTGAATTACTTCAGCTTCATTTCCTTGTAGTCCACATGCTTGCGTGCCTTGGGATCAAATTTCTTGATCAGCATTTTTTCGGGCATGGTTTTCTTGTTCTTGCTGGTGGTGTAGAAGTGACCGGTACCGGCTGTGGATTCCAGCTTGATTTTTTCGCGTCCGCCTTTGGTTGCCATGATGAATACCTCTTAATTGGTTGAGCTAAAGGTCTGTTTAGCGAAGTCTTACGCTTGACCGCGTGCGCGCAGGTCGGCGAGTACGGCGTCGATGCCGTTCTTGTCGATCAAACGCAAACCAGCGTTTGAAATCCGCAGACGGATCCAGCGGTTTTCTGACTCAACCCAGAAACGGCGGTATTGCAGGTTCGGCAGGAACCGGCGCTTGGTTTTGTTGTTGGCGTGGGAAACATTGTTTCCGACCATGGGGCCTTTGCCCGTGACTTGACATACGCGTGCCATGAGGACACTCCGATACTTCTTAAACGGCTATCACTGGCGACCAGGACGATGTGCTTTTGCACACAACTGCCCGATCTCGCTCTAGCCTCACCTCGCCAAGAAAAGGGTGGCGGTAACCCCGCGCCAGGGTTGCTGACGCTTGTTTGCCAAAACCCCCGGTTCGGGGCCAGGCCACACGGACCCGGTTCAGCAAAGCCAGCAATTATAGCCACTTTCTCTGGCTGCCCCGGGCAGGATGCTTACTGCTGTTGCTCCAGGAAGCGCTGGGCGTCGAGTGCGGCCATGCATCCGGTGCCGGCGCTGGTGATCGCCTGGCGGTACACGTGGTCTTGCACGTCCCCGGCGGCAAACACGCCGGGCACGCTGGTCTGGGTGGCAAAGCCTTGCAGGCCGCCCTGGGTCACGATGTAGCCCCCGGCCATGTCGAGCTGGCCCTGGAAGATATCGGTGTTGGGTGCGTGGCCGATGGCGATGAAGCAGCCGGTCAGGGGTATGTCTTCGCTGCTGCCATCGTTGACGTTCTTGACGCGGATGCCGGTCACGCCGCTGGTGTCGCCCAGCACTTCTTCCAGCGTGCGGAAGGTCTTGAGTTCAATCTTTCCGGCGGCGACCTTGTCCATGAGCTTGTCGATCAGGATCGGCTCGGCCTTGAACTTGTCGCGCCGGTGCACCAGATAGACCTTGCTCGCTATGTTGGACAGGTACAGCGCTTCTTCCACGGCGGTGTTGCCGCCGCCCACCACACAGCAAACCTGGTCGCGGTAGAAAAAGCCGTCGCAGGTGGCGCAGCCCGACACGCCACGGCCCATGAACGCGGTTTCGCTGGGCAAGCCCAGGTACTTGGCCGAGGCACCGGTGGCAACGATGAGGGCGTCGCAGGTGTAGCTGCCGCTGTCGCCGGTGAGGGTAAAGGGGCGCTGGCTCAGATCGACCTTGCTGATGTGGTCGAACAGAATTTCGGTGTTGAAGCGCTGGGCGTGCTCCAGAAAACGCTGCATCAGATCGGGCCCCTGCACGCCGTGCACGTCGGCGGGCCAGTTGTCCACCTCGGTGGTGGTCATGAGCTGGCCGCCCTGGGCCATGCCGGTCACCAGCACCGGCTGCAGGTTGGCGCGTGCCGCATAAACGGCGGCGGTGTAACCCGCAGGGCCGGAGCCCAGGATCAGGACTTTGGCGTGCTTGGAATCGGACATGGTCGGCCTTCAAATGGGTGGTGGGTGGGGGTGCACGGCTACAGTTCGCGGCGGTGCGCAGCATTTCAATGGGATTCGATTGTAAGAAACGGCAAAGCCACTCGCCCAAAGCGGCAAATTCTGCCAGCGCGCAGGCGGGCTTGCGTTAAGCTTGCGCCCATCGGTACGTGCCATGACTTATTCCCTTCATACCCTTCACTCTGCTACTTCCCAAGCGCCCAAGCCCGCCCCTGCGTCCACCGGGTTGGGCCGCTTTGCCAGCGAAATCATGCTGCTGGTGGGGGCTGTGCTGTGGCTTTTGTGGCTGGTGGCCTTGCTCAGCTACGCGCCGCTGGATGCGGCCTGGTCCACCTCGGGCGCGGGCGGTGCGGTACTCAACAAGGCTGGGCGGCTGGGTGCCTGGGTGGCAGATGCGAGCTATTTTTTGTTTGGGTTTTCGGCCTGGTGGTGTCTGGCCGTTGGCTTGCGCCAGTGGGTACTTCTGTTTGGCCAGCGCCTGCGCGGCGAAGAGCACGTCCAGTCGCCACGCCAGCGCGCCGTGTTCTGGGTGGGCTTGCTGTTGCTGATTCTGGGCAGCACGTCGCTGGAGTGGTCGCGCCTGTACAGCCTGGAGCCCCGTCTGCCGGGTTACGCCGGGGGCGCGTTGGGCTATCTGGTGGGGCCGCTGGTGCTGCAATGGCTGGGTTTCCTGGGCTCGGGGCTGGTGTCGATTGCGCTGGGCGTGGCGGGCGCAGCGATGGCGTTCGGGTTTTCGTGGATGCAGGTCGCCGAGCGGTTGGGCGCGTGGCTTGATGGCCTGGTGCAGCAGCAGCGTGAAAAGCGCGAACTGGCGCAGGATCTGGAGATGGGCCAGCAGGCGATGCGTGAGCGCGAAGAAGTGGTGCTCGAAGAGCGCATCGAAGCCGAGATTCACCACCCGCAGCCGGTGGTGATCGAGCCGGTGCTGGTCGATTTGCCGCGCAGCGAGCGGGTCGCCAAGGAGCGCCAAAAGCCCTTGTTTGCCGAGATGCCCGACAGCAAGTTGCCGCAGGTGGATTTGCTCGACGGTGCCTTGCTGCGCCAGGAGACGGTGGCCTCCGAGACGCTGGAGATGACCAGCCGCATGATCGAAAAGCGGCTCAAGGACTTTGGTGTGGAGGCGCGCGTGGTGCTGGCGCAGCCCGGCCCGGTGATTACGCGCTACGACATCGAGCCCGCCACCGGCGTCAAGGGCGCGCAGATCGTCGGCTTGGCCAAGGATCTGGCGCGCTCGCTCAGTCTGGTGTCGATCCGCGTGGTGGAAACCATCCCCGGCAAAAACTACATGGCGCTGGAGTTGCCCAACGCCAAGCGCCAGTCGATCCGCTTGTCCGAGATTCTGGGCTCGCAGGTCTACCACGAAGCCAAATCGCTGCTGACCATGGGCTTGGGCAAGGACATTGTTGGCAATCCGGTCGTGGCCGATCTGGCCAAGATGCCGCACGTGCTGGTGGCCGGTACCACTGGCTCGGGCAAGTCGGTGGGCATCAACGCCATGATTCTGAGCATCCTGTACAAGGCCGAAGCGCGCGACGTGCGCTTGCTGATGATCGATCCCAAGATGCTCGAAATGTCGGTCTATGAAGGCATCCCGCACCTGCTCGCGCCGGTGGTGACCGATATGCGCCAGGCAGCCAACGGGCTGAGCTGGTGCGTGGCCGAAATGGAGCGGCGCTACAAGCTGCTGAGCAAGCTGGGCGTGCGCAATCTGGCCGGCTACAACCACAAGATCGATGAGGCCAAGGCGGCAGGGGAGTTCATTTACAACCCGTTTAGCCTCACGCCCGAGGCACCCGAGCCGCTGGACCGTCTGCCCCACATCGTGGTGGTGATCGACGAACTGGCCGACCTGATGATGGTGGTGGGCAAGAAGATCGAAGAGCTGATTGCGCGCCTGGCGCAAAAGGCGCGGGCTGCGGGCATCCACCTGATTCTGGCCACGCAGCGCCCCAGCGTGGACGTGATCACCGGCCTGATCAAGGCCAACATCCCGACCCGCATCGCGTTTCAGGTCAGCAGCAAGATCGACAGTCGCACCATCCTCGACCAGATGGGCGCCGAGGCGCTGTTGGGTATGGGTGACATGCTCTACATGCCCAGTGGCACCGGCTTGCCGATCCGGGTGCACGGCGCGTTTGTCAGCGACGAGGAAGTGCACCGCGTGGTGAGCTACCTCAAGAGCCAGGGCGACGCCAATTACATCGAAGGCGTGCTCGAAGGCGGCACGGTCGACGGTGATGGCGACATCGGTGGCGAAGGTGGCGCTGGTGCGGGCGAGAAGGATCCGCTTTACGACCAGGCGGTGGAAGTGGTGCTCAAAAACCGCAAGGCCAGCATTTCGCTGGTGCAGCGCCACCTCAAGATCGGCTACAACCGCGCCGCGCGTCTGGTGGAAGACATGGAAAAAGCCGGACTGGTGAGCTCCATGAGCGGCAGCGGCCAGCGCGAAATCCTGGTTCCGGCGCGCACCGAATGAAGCCCTTTGGCATGCGACAACTTTGCGTTGCTACGTTTTTGCTAGCGGCGTGTACCGCTTCGGCATTGGCGTCTGCGCTCAGTGATCTGGAGAGCTTCATCAAGACGGTGCACAGCGCGCGCACCGAGTTTTCGCAGGTGGTGACTGCGCCGCCCAAGGCCGGGCAGAACGCGCGCGTCAAGACCTCCAGCGGCACGTTCGAGTTTTCGCGCCCGGGGCGTTTTCGCTTTGTCTATCGCAAGCCGTTTGAGCAGACCATCGTCGCCGATGGCCAGACACTGTGGCTGCATGACCTGGACCTCAATCAGGTGACAGCACGCAAGCAGGCCCAGGTGCTGGGCTCCACGCCTGCGGCGCTGATTGCGTCGGCGCAGGACATGGCTGCCCTGGAGGCCGATTTTGTGCTCAGCGAAGAAGGCGCGCGCGACGGGCTGGAATGGGTGCTGGCTGCGCCCAAGTCCAAGGACAGCGCGCTGCAAAGTGTGCGCGTG